>NZ_JABUZF010000168.1:24247-38509 GCF_014897885.1 Halomonas sp. 3D7M
GCAACAGAGCAGCCGACAGGTGGTCGAGAAAGCGGCTGGTTGGGCAGCGCTTGCCGGCGGTGCTCTCATTGTTGCACTAGGCGTATCGCTTTCTATGGCTGGCGCCGCCCAGCCTACCAGTGGTCCATTACTGAGTGAGCCACCATCCAGACAGGGCTCTTTGCTGGGGAATTAAGTTAAAGCTTTAATCCTTCAATTTGGGCCAGCAACTGTTCGCGGCGACTGCCCTGAAGGGGTAGCTCATAAGGCTCTGGGCTACCATTTCCCCATACCGGCGCTGGCCAACTGGCATCATCTGTATAGCGCACCACCAAATGAATATGCAGCTGGCTGACCACATTACCTAAGGTGGCAATATTGAGCTTGTCACCGTGAAATATCTCCTTCATCGCCGTTCCTAGCGCGATCGTTTCACGCCACAGCTGGGCTTGCTCATCCTGACTTAGTTCAAACACTTCGCTGACCGAGCCACGCCTGGGTACCAGAACTACCCAAGGGTAGCGTGCATCGTTCATTAGCAGCGCACGGCACAGAGGAAGGTCGGCGAGTGGTAAGGTATCCGCTTCTAGCCGTGGGTCAAGTTCAAATGTTTTCAAGTAAGTACTCCTTTACATAATGAAAATTATCATAGCAGCTGCGGATACACCTTGCTCCTTATCCAAGGTCTTTCCATGGGCTTTCCAAGGACTTGGGAAGGAGAGGTCAAAACAGGCGAAATTGTTAAAATCTGTTACTCTGAAAGCACTCCCATACGGCAAGGCTGCCGTCGGAGCTTCCCGATGTTGAATGATTTGTTAAGGAGAACGCAGATGAAAAAACTATTAAGTATTAGCTTTATTCTGTTGATGACGGCGGGCGCTCTAACGGGCTGCAATACCATTGCAGGTGCAGGAAAAGACGTTCAAGAAGGTGGCCAAGCAGTTCAGGATGCGGCGAGTTAATACGCTTTATTTCCACTGCTTCTTGGCGTGAATGAGCGGGTTAGGCATAGTTGTCTAGCCCGTTTTGCATTCAGGGTAGTTATTTGCCAACACAAGGAAGCGCCATAATGAATCACCCAACACGCTGTGCGAAGAAAAAATTGGCCAGCCTCACGGTATTACTCGCATCGGTATTACCAGTCTCGGTGTTATTGGTGGCATGCGCAGGCTCACCCGATAATGTCTCTGCTCCAGAGCCTCCAGCTGTTGGTCAGCCTTCTGCCGAAATGCGCACCACATGCGATGCTGAGGCGGTTCAGTACGCCATTGGCACGCCTTTTGATGAAGTCAATGTACCCGCGCTACAAAGTGAGAGTGGTGCCAAGCAGGTTAGGATACTCAGGCCTAACGGCGCTGCCACCATGGACTACCGAGAAGACCGCTTAAATATTCTTCTTGAAACTAATGACACGATTGAAGCGCTGCGCTGCGGCTAGCGTAAAATCAGTACGACGCAGGCGGCCGTTAATAGTCCCATAGTGATATTAAATGCCCGCCATGCTTGGTCACTTTTGATCCACTGTCCAATCGCGCTGCCAAACGCTGCCCACAGGGCAATGCACGGCAGCGCGACCAACTCCGCAAAGCCTGCTAACACCAGTGCGTTGACCACGGGTTGGCCATTTTCGGGCAGAAACCCAGCCATCAACGCCAGCCCCATTACCCACGCTTTGGGGTTGGCGAATTGAAACATCGCGGCTTGGAAAAAGGTTAACGGCACTCCGTGTTGAGTTCCGTTGAGATTCGGCGGTGGTGCAGTGGCTATTTTCCAGGCTAAATACAACAAATAGGCGCTACCCACCCAGCGGAGTGTCGTTTGCACCATAGGAAAGCGTTCAAACAATACGCCTAGCCCCAGCGCGATACCGGAAAACAGCAGAAAACAGCCGCCTAAAATGCCCCACATATGAGGCATGGTTCTGCGAAAACCAAAATTCGCCCCAGAGGCGGTCAACATAATATTGTTTGGCCCTGGGGTAAGCGTCATCGACATCATATAAAGCGCAGCCGGGCCAAGCAGTAGCCATTCGTTATTCATTTTGTACCCATACAATTTTGTGGTTTAAATTGTTTTTTGATCGCTTTTGTAAGCATAATGGCGGGTAAATCTACGTCAAAGGTTTTATTGTCACCATGACAATTTGGGTGCCTTCACTTGAGTGTTTTTCTGGGCCACGCTATCGCGCGATTGCTCAGTCCATTGGCGCAGCCATCTCGGCCGGCGAACTTGCCCCAGGCGAACGTTTACCACCTCAGCGGCGCTTAGCGGATGCGTTGGGGGTAACCGTAGGCACCGTGACTCGGGGGTATGCTGAGGCAGAGCACCATGGCTGGGTAATCGCTCGAGTAGGCAGCGGAACCTTCGTCAAACAAGCTGCACCAAGAACCGTTTTTGATATGGCATGGCATCAGAATGATGACAGCGATGTCATTGATTTAAGCTTAAGTTTGCCGCCGCCTCATCCGCTTCGTTTGCAGGCGTTCAGTGCTGCATTAAAGGCAATGAGTGAATCGCCTTCTGCAGTAACGCGGGGAGTTTCCTATCTTGATGCGCGGGGAGCCGAAGGCCACCGCGAGAGGTTGGCAGGGTGGCTAGCGCAATTAGGTATGTCGCTGGATGCGGACGAGCTACTGGTTACTCAAGGGGGGCAGCATGGCATTAGTCTGGTGCTGAGTACGTTGCTGCGCCCTGGTGAACTGATGGCGACCGATGCCTTGACCTATCCAGGTGCCATTAGCGCTGCCCAGCAAGCACACCTAAAAATGGTTGGCATTGCCTTTGATGAATCGGGGATGTGTATGGAAGCGCTGGAAGCCCAGTGCGCCCGCCAGCCACCCAGGTTAATCTATGTGACACCTGATCAGAATAACCCTACCGGGGCTTGTCTCAGCGAGGCGCGGCGAGAGCAATTGGTGGCACTTGCCAGGCGCTATGACAGTTGGCTACTGGAAGATGGTGTGCAGTATTTGCCTGCTGAGCAGCGCGGCACACCGCTGTATCAGTTAGCACCAGAGCGAACGCTGTTTGTCTTCAGTACCGCAAAGGTATTAGCGGGTGGGCTGCGTATCGGTGTCTTGCGGACGCCTAATAAACTGCTTGAACGCCTAGCCGCTGGGTTAAGAGCGCAGAGTTGGATGGTGCCACCGCTGATGGTTGATATTGCCTGTTATTGGATCGCTCAGCCCGAGGCAGCTTCGCTGCTTGCATGGCAAACCGAGGAGCTGGCCGCGCGACAGCAAATAGTGACAGAGGTGCTTTCCGATTACACGCTGGGTCGAAGTCACAGCGGCAGCAATGTCTGGCTTACGCTGCCGGAAGGGAGTCGTGCCATCGAACTGTGTGAACGCTTGCAGCTGCAAGGCGTTAAAGTTTCAAATGCGGAGCCCTTTTGTGTGGGAAGTACACCTGCGCCCCAGGCCATTAGGATTTGTATTGGCGCTGCTGCTGACAGGCAGACATTAGCCCAGGCGCTGAACGTTATTAAGCAGTGCCTAGCTCAGCCACCGTTGGCGACCATTACCGTATAGCAGGGCTATTCATAGCCCTGATATTGATAACCAAACTACTCATAACGGTCTTTCCATCCTTGATGGCGTATCTGCTCTTTGAGCATTTCGAGAATATCGTAAAGCACTTGTTCGGTGACATGCGCGCTTGTTTCATCCACGGTTAGCCAGCTGTTGAAGCCCGTTTCAGCTGTACGCTCAACCAGTTGGCGAAACTCCGTTGAGTGAATGCCCTGAGCGAGTTCATCCACGAGCCGCTGGGCAACTCCGCTAAGTGACGCCTGCATAGCGTTTGAAGCCGTGTGACCCATGGGAAGGCGGTGTAGTTTTTGAATTTCTGGGCTTTCCCGCAGTGTTCGGCTAACTAAGTCGTCAATCGCCGCCATGATAGCGATGCGATTTTGTTGATAGGCTTGTCCCACCGTTGTTTCTAACCGCTGAGCAATTTCATGAATTAGCTGAGCCTTGCGAGGGAGGATAACGCGATCAATAACCCGCTCTGTAAGTGAATCGCTAGCGACAACTTGCTCTTGCACATTGCCTAGTAAGCGCAGTGCAATGCGGTCGGAAAGCTCTTCTAGCAGGATGTCGTAATACTTGGCAAAAAAGCGGTAGCTGGTCCAGCGGGTTACATCAATCAAGCGCAGCCGGTGCAGTCGGTTTAAGAGTGACACGACACGCAGTACGCGCAATAAGCGGAACCCGCTAAGGGGGATGCAGCCAAGTACGTCGTACCAGTTAACAAACGGGTAGAAAAACCAGCGGTGATAGCGTCGCTCGGCAATTGCTACCGTCCAGCCCAGCAGTACATCCGCTATAAAAATACCCACGAAAAATAAGTCGATGGTAATAAAACGGCTGTGGATCACTGTGTCGTAAAAAGCGTGAAAGCCGGGTGTGAGGCTGGCAATGGTGTCGTTAATCGGCCCAATCAGAAATAACGAGTCAAACAGTAACAGGCTAAGGTTGATGATAACCGCGGCGAGAATAAAAAAATCCCAGCCGATATGCGCATACTCAACGCTTTTAGGTAGGTGTGGGTAGCGCTCCCTAGCGGGCATGAGGGCTCCTTGCTCTGAAGGTGTGGGTTGGCGTTAAGAGTGCTGCTGATGGTGGTTTTTATGAGTTAGCAACTCTTCCTGCTCTGCCTGCTTGCGCAGTTTTTTGCGTAGCGCGGCTTTTTCGAATCTCAACTTCTGTAGCGATGTTTCCAACGCTAGCGGTGGCACTAACGCGGGCTTTCCGTCTGAATCTACTGCCACCATGGTGAGATAACAGCTGTTGGTGTGACGAATCAGCTTCTCACGAATATCTTCGGCCACTACCTTAACGCCGATCTCCATAGAAGAGCGCCCCACATGATTGACGCTGGCAAGAAAGGTGACCAGCTCACCGACGTGAATCGGTTGTTTAAACAACACCTGATCGACGGAAAGCGTGACGACATAGTGGCCCGAATAACGGCTTGCGCAAGCATAGGCCACCTCATCGAGTTTTTTAAGAATAGCACCACCATGTACTTTGCCACTGAAATTAGCCATATCGGGTGTCATTAACACGGTCATAGAGAGTTCATGCTGGCCGGGCAGGGCGCTATGTTCAACCTGGGTGTCAGACATAAATAAAAACCTTCAGAGATTAAAATGCCCGCCCCAGAGGGCGGGCGCTATGTAGGTAGCTAGAGTTCTAAAGCTATTGCGACGTTAATGCTAGAACCATACTAGGCCAACAGAAATGATAATGCCGGTAATCAATAGCTGAACTAGGCAGAAGCCCATGATGTCCTTGGCCTTCAAACCCGCAATCGCCAGTACCGGTAGAGCCCAGAAAGGTTGCAGCAGGTTGGTCCAGGCATCGCCCCAGGCCACTGCCATGGCAATACGTGGAAGATCAGCACCCAGCGCTTCTGCGGCAGGTAGCATGACCGGGGCTTGAACAGCCCATTGGCCACCGCCGGAAGGCACGAACAGGTTCACGATGCCAGCACTTAGGAAGGACCAGAATGGCAGCGACGTAGCGGTGGCGAAAGAGACTAACCACTCAGACATGCTCTGAGCCAATCCCGACTGAACCATGATGGCCATAATGCCCGCGTAGAAGGGGAACTGAATAACGATGCCAGCGCCGCCTTTTATGGCTTCGTTCAAACTGTTGAGCAGGTTGCGCGGTGTCCGGTGCAGCACAATAGCTAAGAATAGGAACAGGAAATTGACCACGTTCAGGTTCAAACCACCGCTACGGAGTAGAAAATGGTCGAGCAGGAACAGCAGCCCCGGAACGCCCACAAGCAGGGCGAGAGGCATGCTGTTTTCGAGTTTTTCGGCTGGGCGGGTAATGCGGCCTTGCTGTTCGGGTTCATCGTTTAGCAGCTTGGGATCCACGTAAACGCTGTCTTTTTCGTCCGGCAGCATGAAGCGGTTAACCAGCGGTACGGCGATAAACAGACAAATAACAATCGCAAGGTTAAAGAAGGCAAAAATGGTTGAGCCGGTACCGATAACGCCGATTTGATCAGCGGAGAAGTGGCCTTCAGTCGCAATGGTCAACGGAATTGAACCAGCAAGCCCACCATGCCATACCACGAAGCCTGAGTAAGCACTGGCAACCAGAAGCCGATAGTCCACTCGTATCAAGCGAGCGAGCTCTTTGGCAAAAAGCGCCCCAACAACTAAGCCAAACCCCCAGTTAATCCAACTAGCCACGAGCGAAACGAGCGTGACTAAAATGATCGCGCCACCAGGGCTTTTCGCAGTGCTAGCGATTTTCTGCAGAATGCGTTTGACCGGTGGTGAGCTTGCCAACATAAAACCCGTGACGAGTACCAGCAGCATTTGCATTGAGAAGGTGAGTAGCCCCCAAAAACCATCTCCCCACATGCGCAGCACGGCAAGCGGTGTTTGGCGCTCAACGGCGATGGCAGCCACGGAGGCAATTAACGTGAGCAGCAGAACAAAGATATAGGGGTCTGGCAAATAGCGCTCGACCAGCTTAACTGCCGGTTTTGATATGAGTTTTAACATGAGTGCTCTCTTTATTCGTTATTAAGATATGCGTGGCTAATATACGGCGGTACACCGTATTTTTCATCCATTGTTAGGTGCTTTATCAAGTGCTTTCTCAAGTACTGGCTCAGATAATCACTATTACGGTAGACCAGTTGGCAACAGCTAAGCGTGGTGGGCTTCAACGGTGGGAGGGCACGATGAGTTTAGCAGTGTGGATTTCAGCACTATGGGCTTTAGCCCTGAGGGCGCCAGTGGCGTTGACGGTAGCGGTAGTAGTAGGCGATCAGTACCGCTGAGCGTGTGAACATAAAGAGCGTAAAGGCTAACCACAGGCCATGGTTACCAAGCCCTTGGGATAGCCACCAAGTCGGTAGGTAAACCGCTAAACCGATAAAAATGCTGTTGCGCATTTCGCGCACAGCGGTGGTGCCGATAAAAACGCCATCTAATAAATAGCTCCATACGGCTATCAATGGCATCACGATCATCCAAGGCAGGTAACTAGCGGCGGTGGCACGCACCTCTGCCAGCCCTGTCAGCATGGCAACTAGATAATTTCCGCCCAATGCGAAGGCAATGGTGGCTACAGCGGCTGTCCAGAACGAGAATTGTGCTGTCGCCCGAACCGTCGCTGCAAATTCCTGCCAGTCACGCCGTCCAAACGCGCGGCCTACCAACGATTCCGCTGCGTGGGCGAAGCCATCAAGTGCGTAGCTAGTGAGCATAATAAATTGCAATAGCACGGCATTGGCGGCTAACACTGTGTCGCCCTGGCGTGCCCCTTGAGCGGTAAAAAAGGCCATTGCAAACAGCAACCCTAAGGTGCGCACAAACAGGTTGGCGTTAACATTAAACAGGGCTGAGTAGGCTGACACTACCAAAAGTCGCTGCCGTTGAAAGCAGCCTTCCAAGTGGCCAAGCTGGTGCAGTACTAAATAGCTGCCAAAGGTTAGCGCACTGTAATCGGCAATCACGCTGGCCAGGGCGACGCCGCCGCTGGTCATTCCTAGCCCTACGACAAACCAAAGATCGAGCACGATATTGACGCTATTGGTCAGCACTAAAATCATCAGCGTAACGCGGGCGTTTTGTTGGCCCAAAAACCAGCCGAGGATGGCATAGTTCGCCAGCACTGCCGGGGCTGACCAGAGGCGTATTTCGGCATACTCGCGTGCCAGTGGTGTCGCCGCTTCACTGCCGTCTAACAGCCATAGGCCGAGCGAAATCAGCGGTGAGCCAAAGATAATCAGTAGCGCGCCGATAACGGCCGCCATAATGAGTGACTGACCCAGCAAATTGCGCACCTCGCTATGTGCTTCGCGGCCGATTGCCTGGGCAACCAACCCCGTGGTGCCCATGCGTAGAAAGCCAAATCCCCAATAGAGGAAACTAAACAGCGTCGCTCCGAGGGTTACTGCCGCTAGGTAGCGAGAATCGGGCAGGTGCCCGACCACAGCGGTATCGACCAGCCCTAGTAAGGGAACTGTTATATTCGAAAGAATGATTGGCCAGGCAAGAGTCCAAATACGCACGTTTCAGTGGGCCTAAGCAGCAGTAATGATGCGGTACTTCTCCATGAGTTTCTCGTGGGTTTCGGGACGCTCTGGGTCGAGAGGAATGCAGTCCACTGGACACACTTGCTGGCACTGTGGCTCGTCAAAGTGGCCGACACATTCCGTGCATAAATTGGGGTCAATAACGTAAATCTCTTCACCAGGAGAGATGGCGTCATTGGGGCATTCAGGTTCGCAGACGTCGCAGTTAATGCATTCGTCGGTGATCATCAGGGCCATGGGCGTACCTCACGAATGGCTTTTCGCCCAGGTAGTTATATACCTGAGCGTTTTACTCAACAATATCGATCGCTAGATAGTGTAGTGCTTACGCAGTGCCTCTGCGACCTGCGGGTGAACGAGCGGTGAAATATCGCCGCCCAGTTTGGCGATTTCTCGCACGATGGTCGACGAAATATAGGAGTTTTCCACCGCTGGGGTGAGAAATACGCTCTCAAGCTCAGGGTTTTGCGCCCGATTCATATTGGCCAGCTGTAGCTCGTACTCGAAATCCGAGACAGCCCGCAGGCCACGTAGAATAATGGTGGCCCCCTGTTCACGCATCATAGTGGTCAGAAGTGTTGAAAAGCCGATGACCTCTACGTTCGGCAGTGAAGCACACACCGTTTTGGCCAGCGCGATACGGGTGTCTAGCTCAAGGCTAGGCTGCTTGCCAGGGCTCGCCGCGACGGCAATGACCACCTTATCGAACATCCGTGCGCCGCGTTCGATAAGATCAAAGTGGCCGTTGGTGATAGGGTCAAAGGTCCCGGGATAGACGGCAACATTCACACGTTGATCGTTCATTCGGGTGTCTCCTGCTCGTCAAGCTGACCAAAAGGGTTGTCCGCCGTTAGCGAAACGGCGTGATCATAGCCCGGGATATGAATGCGGTCGGCGTGGATCTCAAGCTCAGGGCCTTCTAGAACGGCTTCACCAAACTGATAACGAGGCGCATAGTGCCCATGATCAGCGTCTGTTAAATAAGCGGCGGCATTCTCGCGCACAGCTTCCCGACGCGTTTTCCAAGCGCTGATGGCAGCGCTGCCGTGGCGTTGAGTGAGCAATCGTTCGGTGACCTGAGGGGAGAGCACGACGCCAGTAGCGTTATTACCACCGAACCCTTTCGCATTAATAAAGGCAGCATCGGCGCTAAACGCCACTGGGGTAGTGGAAAAACGTAGCTGCTTAGCGTACACATCGTCCGCGACCGCGTCTAAAGTGGGAATGCCTGGCAGTAACCCATGGGCAAAGCTGCCCAGAGCGCTTACCAACTGATCGCCTGCCGCAGACCCTTGGGAGTGGCCGATAAACGCTTTAATAGCGACCACTGGCCAGTTCTCGATGCCATTTGCACGGGCAATTTCATCAAAAACATGGGATTCAGTCGTGCGATTTTTGGGAGTGCTGGTGCCATGGGCATGCAGGAAAGTGCGCTCTTTTAGCGCTTTCTCACCAAGCATATCTTTTACCAACGAGGCTGCCTTGCCCAGGGTGATGTAGTTGCCAATGCCGGGTGCAGAGATAGAGCGTTTAAAACCATCGGCATTAACGAACACATCGGGCACTGAACCTAGAATATCCGCCCCTAACTCAAGCGCTAACGCATCGTCCATTAACAGTACGAACTGACTTGCTTCCGCCATGGTGAAGCCACAGTTACGTGCAAACGGGCGACAAGCGCGCTGGTAGTCAGCGTCGGTAAGTAGCGCTAAAGAATCCAGTGCTTTCAGGCTGGCATCATCGGCCAGTGCGCCCATGGCGCGGAAGCCTTCGATGATTTCGGGGGTAATCGGCGCATCTGCGGTGCCTACCATAACGACCCGGCAACGCCCTGTGCGAATATCATCAATACCTAGGCGCAGGTTGTATAAAAAGCTTGCGCAGGCACCTAAGGCAGCACCCGTACTTCCCACGCTGCCTAATACGTAGGCATTGAGGAAGTCCGCAGGCATTTGCCCGTAACCCAGCGGCATTTGCTTAGAGGTGGCACGTTGGCCACTCACCAAGCTCTTTAGTAAGCCACCCCAACCTTGGTCATCTAATTGGCCAATAGAGTTGCCCGCATATACAGCGATATGGTCAGGGTCGAGTCGCTGGCGAATTGTTTCCCAAGCGAGCCCGCTGGCACCTAGGCAGTCACTAGCACTAAAGACTGCCATCGACAGCCCGCGCGGATGATGCACGCTACGGTAAAGGCTAGCGGGGTCGAAGCCACTCGGCAGTTGGGCGGCTGCACGCACCTTGGGTTCTAAGGCGTCAGGCAGCAGAGCACTAAAGTTGCCCGCGGGCACGGTGACGGCGACTACCTTGGCGTCGATGTCCTCCACCTGCCATCCTTCAGGCAGCTGTTCGGGCAGCTGACGGCGGCGCAATGTAAACCGCACCGGTTCAGACAGCGTCATTTCTGCCCGTCGGTTGGCTGGCAAGCCCAGGGCGAGAAAGCGTGGATCTTCGTTGCGCCGAATCAATGTGTGGTTAAGCACATGATCGCGCAAGGTTTGAGCAGGGGAGTCAATGGGCTGGCCGGCGCTATCATGCCAGCCGTTAGCGGAATGCTCGGCAAGGCGCATAAGCGCTGCCAAGCCTTCCAGTGTTTGGCGCTGCTGGTCAGCTGGAAGAGCATCAAGCACGGTGCGGCGGAAGGCCTGGTGGCCCGAGGTTCTGCCGGCGGGATTGATGCCGCCCATGCCGACAATCACCGGTAAGTGTGACAAGCCGGGTTCCTCGTGGTGCGGTGGTTTTTAGTAACAGCTATTGTCAGAGGCATAGCAAAAAAGTGCTGCTCATCTGCGCTTAATAATACTCTCGAACGTGATCATAGCACCGGGCGTGCAACGGCGTCATGCCGCGTGCGCAGTAGACTGATAGAATCACGTTTTTTTTAAGCAGGGAATGGCATGCAGCATACTTCACGCCCCGTGGTTTCCAACCAACCTGGCCCGCATCACGATGTAGCGCGCCGGGTAGCACGTGCCTTGGAAAACCCACTGCGAAAGCCAATCGCTGCGCATACGCAACAAGCCTTTGAAGACGCGCATACGTGGCTTCAAAAGCAGCAAGCGCCGTTAATCCTCGATGCTGGCTGCGGTGTAGGGCTTTCGACACGCCGTTTGGCAGAACAGTTTCCAGCGCACGCGGTGATCGGCGTTGATCGAAGCGAAGATCGGTTAAGCCGAGACCATGGTGAATTGCCTGCTAATGCACTGTTGGTGCGGGCTGACCTTGTCGATTTCTGGCGACTAGCTGAACAGGCGAAGTGGGCACCCGAGCGACATTTTCTGCTTTACCCCAATCCTTATCCAAAAGCTGCGCATTTAAAAATGCGCTGGCATGGGCATCCTGTTTTCCCCACACTGCTAGCCCTTGGCGGGTATTTAGAAGTGCGCTCCAATTGGCAGTTGTATGTTGAAGAGTTTGCTCTGGCAACCGCCCTAGTAACGGGAAAGCAGGCAACGATTGCCGCGTTGGCTCCCAACGGCAGCTATCTAACGCCATTTGAAGCAAAGTATGATCAAAGCGGCCAAACGCTTTGGCAGTTGAAGATTGAATTGGAGCGGGCATGACGTTTGTATATCTAGTGCTAGCAATTGTTGCCGAGGTTGTCGCCACTAGCGCCCTCAAGTCGTCAATGGGATTCACACGACCGCTTCCAAGCATCATGGTCGTCGTGGGCTACGGTGTGGCATTTTATCTGTTGAGCTTGGTGTTGCGGACATTGCCGGTCGGTATTGCTTATGCCATCTGGGCAGGTCTGGGAATCGTGTTGGTCACGCTGGTTGGCATTGTAGTTTTCGGTGAGAAACCTGATTTACCTGCCGTTGTCGGCATTAGTTTGATCGTGGCTGGGGTAGTCATACTTCAAGTCTTTTCAAAAATGAACGTGCATTGAGGAAAGTAAGCGTGACGTGCTCAGATATTAGCTCTTTAAATATTAGGTCTTCAGATATTAAGTGTTCAGAAGTTAGCTATTCTGCGGTGATATTCTCAGCGTTTAATCATTCGGTTAAATCATCCCTACGCCGCTGGCATCGGGCGTTGGTGACCAGTGTGGTAGGTGCCGCCATGTGCGCAAGCCCTGCACTGTATGCCGACTTCAGCCAGCTTGGTCAGTTAGAAGACAAAGGCTTCTCAATTAGCGCTGAAGCACGCTTACTGGATGCGGATACTGGTAGTAATGCATTGCTGGGTAGTCTGAATCCTGAGCGTCAGCTGTCGCCAGCGTCTGTCACCAAAGCCTATATGTCTGCTGCGGCACTCAATCGTTTTGGGCCCCAGCATCGCTTTACCAGCCAACTTGTCAGCACAGGTAGTGTGGAAAATGGCGTATTGCGTGGCGATTTGGTATTTGAAGGTGGGGGCGATCCAGGCCTCACAACTGAAGATCTTTGGCGGTTAGTGCAACGTCTGCAGCTGGCGGGAGTGCGCGAAGTGGATGGCGCGCTGGTGGTCAGTCAGTGGCGTTTTGGCCCTGTTGAGTGTATTACCACGGACCGCTGTAATGCGCGTACCCGAGTCACTAATGCTTACAGTGCGCCGCTCACCTCGGCAGGCGTCAACTTTGGTAGCTGGTGCGCCAATATAGCCCCTGCTGCGGCAGCGGGAGAGCCTGCCCGTGTGGGGTTATGCGATAGCCAGGCGCCGTTAATTGCTATTGATAACCAAGTTGTCACGCGCCCGGCTAATAGTGGCACTGACATCAGCGCAGAGCGGATTACCGATGAGCGCGGTGATGTTCTGCGTCTTACCGGGCAAATTTCAACCAATGCCGCGGCTCGTGATGTTTATCGTGGCGCTGGCGATGCGGCAGAGAAAACGGCGCAAGTATTGTTAAGCATGCTAAATCAGGCAGGTGTCAGTGTGCGTGACCCCTGGCGGGTTAGCTCAACGCGTCCGCCCAGCAGTGCACAGCGTTTGGCAGCCGTTGACAGCAAGCCGCTGCAGGAGCTGCTGCTGCGTACAATGAACTACTCCAATAATTACATGGCTGATGTGCTGGCGCTGAACCTGGTGGAAACACCACAAGCGCAACTGCGCCAAGCGGGGGAGGCGATAGAAGCCTATGTGAACAGCTTGTCGGGCCACGGTCCGTTAACGTTACACAGCGGCAGCGGGCTGACGACTGATAACCGTACCTCCGCTCACGGCGTCAATGTGATGTTGGAGGATATGTTCCGCCAGAGCGCTTTGTTCCCCAGTTTTGTCGCCTCTTTCCAGTCGCCTGCCAATGGGGTCATGCGCTTTATTCGCCGTGGTTCTCCAACGTTTCAAAATAACGTGATGCTGAAAACAGGCACGCTCAATCAGCCGTTTGCTGTTCGCGCCGCGGCGGGCTATTTCCGTACCGCCCAGGGGCGCTGGGGCGTTTTTAGTGTGCTGGTTAACGGCACTGGCAGTACGCCTTATCTTAGCTGGCCCGAGGTGTTAGATCCGCTTTCGCTGGATTTAGATGCGATGATATTGGCTAATTAATCTTAATTTTACCGCTGAGGCAACAGGCATGAAGCCAGGACATACGGGGTTAACCCATTTAATGCACTCAACGCGCTATTCATGGAAAGGGCTAAAAGCCGCTTTTAGAAATGAAGCTGCGTTTCGCCAAGAAGTGGGTATTACAGCGGTGTTGCTACCGCTGGCTTGGTGGATTGGAGAAGGGCCCATTAGCTGGTTGTTGCTGGTTGGCAGCCTGTGCCTTGTGCTGATTGTGGAACTGCTTAATAGTGCTATAGAGAACGTTGTTGATCGTATTGGCACCGAGCATCACGAGCTTTCAGGGCGTGCTAAAGATATTGGCTCGGCGGCGGTTATGCTGTCATTGATCATGGCAGGCTTAACCTGGGGGCTGTTAGGCTGGCAAAAATTGGTGGGCTAAATTGCTTTTATTCAGCTCATGCAGCGACCCGCTTCATCAACAAACATAATAGACGCTTGGCAAAGAGGTGGTTATGCAGTTAGACGACGCGTTTTTCCCCCAAGTTGGGCTGCCAACAGCGCTTAAGCCCGCTGCACAGCGCGCCTGGCAGCGATTAAGTGAAGCGCTTAGCCAAGCTGATAATATTGCCTCAATGACCCAACAGTCGTTGCCTTCCAGTAGTTGGGAGGCGCTTTCTGATGCGCGTCGTGAAGCGTTAGCCAACGTCGTAACTGTCTCAAGCTTCGCTCTAGATACCTTGGCACGCTTTCCGCACTGGCTGATTGATTTCGATGTGGCTGGGG
>NZ_JABUZF010000168.1:38547-43163 GCF_014897885.1 Halomonas sp. 3D7M
GAGTAAGGAGTCACAAGCGAGTTGGCTAGCTGATGCGCTGGAAAATGCCGATGATGAAGAGGCAATGCATCGCGCTATTCGCCGTTTTCGTCGTGCCCGCATGCTCGGGATTGTGTGGCGCGATCTTAATCGTCCTGATGGCTACACCATGTGGGACACTGCTCAGGCAGTTTCGTGGCTGGCGGAAGTCTGTATTGAAGCCGCGCTCAGCTGGCTTGAACGTTTTTACGCCCCGCGCTGGGGATTACCTGCGGCCCGCAGAGATGGCTCGTCCCAGCGCTTGGTGGTGCTGGGTATGGGTAAGCTCGGCGCGGGTGAGCTGAATCTTTCCTCAGATATTGACCTGATCTTCGCCTTTCCTGAAAAAGGTGAAACCGAAGGCGGGCGTAAACCCCTTGAGCACCAGGAGTACTTCACCAAACTAGGCCAGAAACTGATCGCCGCTTTAGATGCCATGACGGCTGACGGTTTCGTATTTCGCGTTGATATGCGGCTGCGCCCACTGGGTGATGGCGGCCCCCTGGTGGGCAGTTTCTCGATGCTCTCCAGTTACTATCAGGATCAGGGGCGTGAGTGGGAGCGTTATGCCATGCTCAAAGCGCGTCCCGTTGCAGGAGACATAGATGGCGGGCATGAACTGCTCGCAAGTCTCAGGCCGTTTGTTTACCGCCGCTACCTGGATTTTGGTGCGATTGAGTCGCTGCGTGAACTCAAGGCGATGATCAATCGCGAAGTAAAGCGCAAGGGCATGCAAAGCAATATCAAACTAGGGCCCGGTGGGATCAGGGAGGTTGAGTTCGTTGTCCAGGCATTTCAGCTGATTCGCGGTGGACGTGATACCGAGCTTCAAGTGACCTCACTCAAGACCGCTCTTAATCGACTGCCTGAACTGGGGCTGTTGCCCCAAGCAGTCGTCGATGAGCTGCTACCCGACTATGCGTATCTTCGCGACATGGAACACGCTATTCAGGCGCTAGAAGACCGTCAAACCCAAACGCTACCCGTTGATGATGAAGATCGGGAGCGGATCGCCTTTGCCTTGGGGCATGAAGATTGGCCGGGGCTCATCGCGCGGCTGGAGGAAGTGCGCGAACGCGTTCGTCAGCACTTTGATGCAGTGATCGCCGACCCCGAAGAGGACAGCGATGCAGAGAGTAGCGACGATAACCTTGGCCTGTCTCAGTGGCGGTTACTGTGGCGCGGCGAGCTAGAGCAGGAAGAAGCGGAAGCACTGCTAACTGATGCTGGTTTTATAGAACCAGAGAAAGCGCTTAAACGGCTGCAGAGTCTTTACCATTCCCGCCAAGTGCAAAGCATGCAGCGTATCGGCTTTGAACGGCTAGATGCGCTGATGCCGCTACTGCTGGTTGCCGTTGCCGAAAGTGAGTTGCCGGATAACGCGCTTAGTGGTGTCCAGCCGCTGATCGAATCGGTGCTTAGGCGAACCGCTTACCTTGCACTGTTGCGTGAAAACCCTCAGGCGCTTGAGCACCTAATGAAGCTGTGCTCGGCCAGCCACTGGATTGCAGAGCAACTTGCGCGTTACCCGATACTGCTTGATGAACTACTAACGCCGGATACGCTTTACACTCCCGCTGATAAATCACGACTTGCCGATGAGTTACGCCAGACCTTAAGCCGCTTGCCAGAAGATGATGATGAGGCACAGTTGGAAGCGCTTCGCGTGTTTAAGCATGCGCAGATGCTTCACGTTGCTGCATCGGATATCGCTGGAACACGCCACTTGATGAAGGTGAGCGACTACTTAACGTATATCGCTGAAGTCATTCTGGATGCCGTGCTAGCGATGGCCTGGAAGCATGTCACGCGGAAACATGGTGTGCCAGAAGGCCTCAATACACGAGAGCCAGCGTTTTTGATTGTGGGATACGGCAAGCTGGGGGGCATCGAGCTTGGTTATGGCTCTGATTTGGACTTGGTGTTCCTTCATGATAACGACGGAAAAGGCACTACCGATGGTGCCCGGCCCATCGATACAGCGGTCTTTTTTACCCGTCTAGGCCAGCGCATCATCCACCTCTTAACCGCAGTAACGCCTGCCGGCAGCCTTTACGAGGTTGATATGCGCCTTCGGCCTTCGGGCAATGCAGGCCTGTTGGTGACCTCTTTAGATGCCTTTGCGGATTATCAACGCCAAAACGCCTGGACCTGGGAGCATCAGGCGCTGGTACGCGCGCGCGTTGTCGCCGGTAGTAACACGCTGGCGAGTAAATTTGATGCAATCCGTGGTGAGATGCTGTGTCGCGAGCGTGACCCGCAAGCCTTAAGAGATGACGTTGTCAGCATGCGTCATAAAATGCGTGATCACCTTGGTTCTAAAGGACAGGGTTCTAAAGGGCAGCCAGGTAGTGCGGACGGGGAGGTGTTTAGTCTAAAGCACGATGTGGGTGGCATGGTTGATATTGAGTTTCTTTGCCAATATGCGGTGCTATCACTCGCTCATGACACGCCTGCATTAATCACCTATAGCGATAATATCCGCATTTTAGAAACCCTCGCCAAGAGTGGTCATATTACCGAGTCAGAAGCGGAGCAGTTGCGGGAAGCGTATCTCGCTTATCGTAGCCGTACCCACCGTGCGGCGTTAACCGGTGAAAAAACTGTCGTTGATGCACAGGCATTCAAAGCCCACCGCGATGTGGTTATTGCACTTTGGCAGCGTTTTCTTGAACCCTGATTGGCGAGGTGAGCGTTTTTAAGTAGCATCGATAGGGAAGATAGCCTGATAACAATAAGGAAAAGCTCCCTATGCATGCAACAGTTTGTCTCTGCGCCCGCCGCTTGGCGGAGGGCGTATGATCGGTCATATTCTCGCAACGCTGTTACCCGTGTTCTTAATTGCTGGCTGTGGTGCGGTTTACGGGCGTTATCGAAACCCTGATATTCGCAGCCTTAACACGCTCAATATGGAGCTATTTGTTCCACTACTGGTATTTGCCGTGTTGGCTGATCGCCAAGCGCCTTTGGCGGACTATGCGTGGCTTGCCACTGCGGCGGTGGCCGTCGTGCTAGGGTCTGGTCTTGTGCTTTGGCCGGTTGCTAAATGGCTGTCGCTGGACACAAAAGTGTTCTTGCCGCCGATGATGTTCAATAACTCTGGCAATATGGGGGTACCGCTACTGGTGCTCGCCTTTGGTCCAGAGGCCCTGCCGGCTGCAGTGGTCGTGTTTATTGTTGAAATGCTGCTGCATTTCTCAGTAGGTCTTTATATGTTGGACCCGCGCACGTCACTTTGGCGACTGTTACGAATGCCCATCGTAGCTGCGAGCCTAGCAGGGCTAGTCATCAACGTTGGAAATGTACCGTTGCCGAGCTGGCTGTTAGAAGCAATGCACATGTTAGGGGGAATCTGTATTCCACTGATGCTCTTTGCATTAGGTGTTCGATTGCTGGAAATTGATTTTAATGACTGGCGAACAGGCTTGTTGGGCGCTCTACTTTGCCCACTTTCTGGCTTAGTGATCGCACTACCGCTCATGTGGTTACTCCCATTGAATCCGCTACAGACAGCCGTGCTACTGGTATTTGCTGCACTGCCGCCTGCGGTATTGAACTACTTGGTGGCCGAGCAGTATAAACTGGCACCTCAGAAAGTCGCTTCGTTGGTGCTCATCGGCAATTTAGGGAGCTTAGTCGTTATGCCACTGACGTTAGCAGCAGCGTTCGCCTGGATTCAAGCGCCGCTTTAAAAGCGGCGGTAGTCAGCAACTGATTAAGACCGGTGGTGGTCGTCTTTAACTTCGTAACTACCTTCTATTGCGTCGTGCTGGCTCGTAGAGGTATCCCTGTAAGCATAACCGCCACCAACATCCTGAGCGTTGTCAGCGCGCATCTGCTCCATGCGTTTTTTCATTTTATGGCGGACAAAGGGCATCATTGCCCAGCCAATGAGCAGGAAAAAAAGTCCGAGTACAACACCGACGATCATCAGTGCACCAAACGCTAACCACGTCAGTAGCAGTTTAATACTGCCCATCAGGCCGGTCGGCTGGGTCTGGGCTGCCCGAGCACGCCACTGGTTAGCAGCTTGCCACGCGGCATTGCGTTGATCACGATTCATTTGCGGCATGAAAGCCTCCATCGTTCATATGCGTTCCATTGGAACACAGGCTGGGTATCAAGTTCCTGCTCAGAGTTAACATTTCTTCATTCTGGCCGTGAAGGAGTTTTGTACGAATATGTTAGGTTAAAAGTCATGCCGTTTAAGGTTCAGTACAAGATCTGGATTTCAAAAAAACAGCATTTATCGGTACATTTTACGCTGTTACACACAATGCTCATTTAACAGGATGGTTATATGGCAAATCATGGCGGTAAGTCGGTATTTGTCGCCTCTGCGGTGATTATATTCGGCTTGGTTGTTATTGGCGCTGCATTCCCAGAAGGCTTTGGTAATGCAGCCCAAGCAGCGCTCACATCAATTACGGAACTGTTTGGCTGGTTCTACTTATTTTCAGTGTTTGGCTTTGTAGTTTTTCTGGTTGGCTTAGCATTGAGTAAGTATGGAAAAGTGCGCCTTGGCCCTCAGGACAGTACGCCCAGCTACAGTTTTTTCTCGTGGATTAGCATGCTGCTGGCGGCTGGGTTCGGCGTTG
>NZ_JABUZF010000168.1:43254-51683 GCF_014897885.1 Halomonas sp. 3D7M
ACGTGCCTGCTGAAACTGACGCTGCTGCGCGCTATGCAATCCAATACAGTTACTTTAACTGGGGTATCCATCAGTGGGCAGCATTTTCTGTTGTGGGCTTAATTATTGCCTACTTTCAATTTCGGAAAGGGCAAGCAGGGCTGGTGTCTTCAGTACTCTCTTCAGTGACGGCTAAGCATCCCCGGGTCCGTCCTTACGCATCATGGCTAGATGTTTTTGCTGTGGTCGCCACCGTTATGGGGGTTGCCACCTCGCTTGGCTTAGGTGTGCTGCAAATGAACGGTGGGCTTAATGCGGTGTTTGGTTTGCCGGAAAATGGCTTTTGGCAGTTTGTCATTCTGTTTGTCATGTTTTGTGCTTACATGGCATCGACATGGTCAGGTTTGGATAAAGGCATTAAGCGGTTATCGAACTTAAACATGATTTTATGTATTGGCTTGATGCTGTATGTATTAATCACCGGCCCCACTATTGCTATTTTAGAGACCATTACCCTGGGGATTGGGGATTGGTGATTACCTGCAAAACTTTATTGGCATGAGCCTACGTATTTCGCCCTATAGCGATAATGAATGGGCGAGTAGCTGGACCATTTTTTATTGGGCATGGGTCATTGCCTGGTCGCCGTTTGTGGGTACCTTTGTGGCGCGTGTTTCCCGCGGCCGCACGATCAAAGAGTATGTTTTTGGCGTACTGTTTGTGCCGCCACTATTAGCCTGTTTATGGATAGGTGTTTTTGGCGGTGCTGCGCTTAATTTGGAAATGTCGAGCAGTGATGCTGGATTGACTGCCGCCACTGAAGCCAATATTACCGTGGCGTTGTTTGAGATGTTCGAGCTAATGCCCTTTACCGGTGCATTATCGGTAGTCGCCATGATGCTTATCTTCATTTTCCTGGTGACGTCGGCAGATTCTGCTTCCTACATCGTGGCGCAAATGACCGACAATGGCTCCATCAATCCGCCACTTTATAAGCGTATTATTTGGGGTGTCTTGATCGCCGCTATTTGTTTAACACTGATTGTGGCGGGTGGACTTTCTGGCCTGCAGTCAGCGGCGGTGCTTTCGGCATTACCGTTTACCTTTATTTTGTATATGATGATTGTAGTGCTGGTTCGTGAGCTGCGTGCTGATCGCAAGGCGATGCTAACGCAGCTATATCGTCGCCACGGGGAAACGCCGGTTGGTGCTGATGCGTTTGAAGCTGAGCAGTTAGGCGAGGAAGAACGCCTACGCCGTGCTCCAAGTGTCGTCAATCGCCGCATTAATAGTTAAATTATTCGCTGATTTATGGGGAATGCACACATGGATAAGGCGTGCTGATGGCCCGGCAAGGACACCACGGTGCCACGCGAAAACAGCCCAAAAGGGAGGTTTTTGATCGCTGGCTGGATCGAATCGTCACTGTTGCTGTTATAACAGCGATGGTGGTGGGTATTGCGGCCGTGGTAGCGCACTGGTTGCTATGATCCAGAAGGCCAAGGATGGCAAAAGCAACAATGTTCAGCGTATTACGCTCGGCTATGCCGAGCGTTTGCTTTTTTAAGGCCCCGTCCGCGGTTAAGCCGCTTTACTGAATAATCACCTGCCCTATTATCGTTATGAATTAGCTGTCGTTAATAGGGTAATGACGCTACTACACACTTTTTGAGAGAGCCTGCATGCTGACTGCTAACCCCGCCAAGGTTGCTCCCACCTACGCATCGCGACGTGAAATATTTGGTTGGGCAATGTTTGACTTTGCCAACCAGGCTTACACCTTGCTCATCATCACGGTCGTGTTTGGAGAACTGTTTACGACGGTAATCGTAGGTGATCGAGGCGATGGCTTTCGTCTAGCCAATTTTTTGTGGAGTCTCGCGCTAGCGTTGAGCTATCTAATGGTCGTATTAACTGCCCCGCTCTGCGGTGCCGTGATGGATTATCGAGCAGAAAAAAAACGCTTTTTATTAATCAGTTATCTCGCCACTGTGGCGACAACTGCCATGCTTTACTTTGTCGAGCCTGGTTACGTAGTCGTGGGGCTGCTGTTAATTATACTTTCAAACTATGCTTACTCGATGGGCGAGTCGTTTATTGCCGCTTTTCTACCGGAGCTAGGCCCTCCTGATGCGCTGGGTAAAATTTCTGGGTTTGGCTGGGCGCTTGGCTATATTGGTGGCCTTTTTGCCGCTGGTTTTACGCTGATGGTGCTAGGGGAGGCGACCGCCGATAACTTTGAACGCATACGTTGGGTAGGTCCTTTTGCAGCTGGCTTTTTCTTAGTAGCGGCGATTCCCACCTTCCTATGGATGAAAGAGCGAGGTGTGCCTCAACCCCATGCTGTTTCCTATCAACGTATTGCGTTACAGCGTGTTCGCTCAACATTTACTGAGCTGCGCTACTTTAAAGACTTAACTGTCTTTTTGGTGTCGCTGTTATTCTCAATGGCAGGTGTCTACATCATTATTGCGTTTGCTTTTATTTATGGTGCTCAGGTGATTGGCTGGGATGAGGGAGTGCGCAATATTATGTTTATTATTGTTCAAATAACGGCAGCGGCAGGCGCACTGGGATTTGGTTTTTTACAGGATAAATTGGGCGCCAAGCGCACGTATCAAATGACACTAGCGCTGTGGGTCATCGCTATTTTATCGATATGGGCGACGCCAGAGCTGACCGACTGGGTTAACAGCCGTTACGCCGTACAGTGGCAAGCACAGTACGTTTTTCTGGTGGTCGGTTGTCTGGCGGGTCTTAGTCTGGGGTCTAGCCAATCAGCTAGCCGGGCGCTGGTCGGCGTTTTTTCACCACTGGAGAAGTCTGCTGAGTTTTTTGGCTTCTGGGGGCTCGCTAATAAATTGGCCGGCGTGTTCGGGATTGTCATGCTGGGTGTTTTGCAAACGTTAATTGGTTTGCAAGCGTCTATCCTATTATGTGTAGGACTGTTTGTTATCGCGATGTTGATATGCGCTGGCGTGAATGAACAGCGTGGACGTGAGGCTGCACTTGCCTGGAAAAGGAGCGCTTAGTCTGGAGGTGGCGTATGAAAACCCTCGCTATGCAACGAGGTGGTATCGTCACAATGCTACTCTTTTGGGTGCTGCTATTGGCTGCTGGCACATGGCTATTAGATGGTGGTTTCGAGAAAGTAATGACGCCGAATGCCCATGTGATGTACGCCTCCGCCGATGACGGACCTGTCAATTTGACGCGTAATCGTGCTGGCCATTTTGAAGCGCCTGGGAAAATTAACGGGAAGCCGGTGACCTTCCTATTAGATACCGGGGCGACTTATGTTGCAGTGCCGCGCAACTTGGCTAGCGAGTTGGGGCTAAAGCCGGGACGCAGTGCTTGGTTTAATACCGCGAATGGTCGCGCAGAGGGCGCGCTGACACAGCTAGATGAGGTGGTGTTGGGCAACATACGTATGAATGGCGTACAAGGGTCTATAAGCCCTGGTATGGAAAACGATACCGTACTACTTGGCATGAGTTTTCTTAATTTATTGGTGATTGAAATACGTGGCGGGGAAATGGTGCTAAGCCTGCCTGCGGAGTGAATGTTACTTGTCTGTATCGAAACGGTGTGCTTAGCTAAAATTGATGGAAGCAAACCTGCTCAGGAGCAGTTATGGGCATTGAAGTAGGTGGATTACTAGGACTTATCTGGCTCATCATTGTTGTATGGGCCATTGTTAAAGTTGCTAAGAGTGCAGCAGGTGGGCTGGCAAAGCTGCTATGGATCTTGGCGCTATTGTTTTTTCCGTTAGTTGGACTGATCGCGTGGTTTCTATTTGGCCCCAAAGGGTAGCGAGCAACACGCTTTTTCTAAAAAATAAAGAGCGGACCACCTCTGTGGTCTGCCTTTTTAGTAACCTAGCGATCAGGCTACCTAACGGATCGTGAAACGGCTTATCACGCAAGCCGTTTTAGTCACTTGGTGGCGCTTTATAATGCCCCGGAATCGTCAGCTTCTCTCCATTAGGCAAATCGCGCACTTGAGTGGGTACGTAAACGCGCTTGATGACACTTTTTGTTTTGCTGATTCCCATAATGTCCTCCTTCTGCCAGATTATCGACAGTTAGCAACGCCACATTAGCGTTTGGCGGTGTAAGAATCAAGGTGTCTAGCAGGCGAACCATTACATAGGGTATGGGGAAAGAAGTAAGGGGGCAGGCGTTTGAACGGTTTTGAGGTATCCTGGAAGATATTGCAACCTGCGGTTACATAGGGTGAGCGGGTGATAACACAAACTGCCTAAGCGGAGTGAATATAAAGGATGGTAGACCACTTGGAACAGCAATTTCAGGCGCTTGGGGCTCAAGACGCCGCCACACTTGGCTATCCCGATCAAGATCACGTGTTGATTATTGAAGATGACCAGCGCTTGGCAGAGCTGACCCGCGAATATCTGGAGGCAAATGGCTTTCAAGTGACGCTAGAGGCGGATGGTGCAAAAGGCGTGGATCGTATTTTAACACTTCAGCCTGACTTGGTGATTTTGGACTTAATGTTACCGGGCGAAGATGGTTTGGCTATCTGCCGTCGTGTTAGGCCCAACTTTGCTGGTCCTATCATGATGCTAACGGCCCGCACGGATGATCTTGACCAGGTGCTGGGTTTGGAAATGGGGGCTGATGACTATGTTCCAAAACCGGTTCAACCCCGCGTCCTATTAGCACGTATGCGTGCGTTACTGCGTCGTGCCGATGCACCAGCGCCTGGTGGTGAGATGCGCCTGCGCTTCGAAAATCTAGAGATAGATAACGCAACGCGTGAAGCCTGGCTTTCCGGCGAGCGTATAGATCTTACCAGCGCGGAATTTGATCTGCTGTGGCTGTTGGCGAGCAACGCAGGGCGTGTATTAACCCGAGAAGAAATTTTCAATGAGCTGCGTGGCATTAAATACGATGGGCAGGATCGTTCAATTGACGTGCGGGTTTCACGTATTCGTCCCAAAGTAGGCGACGACCCTAACCAACCGCACCGGATCAAAACAGTGCGGAGCAAAGGCTATCTTTTTGTCAAAGACAGTTAACTAACAGAGGTTAACCGCATGCGGCGAGTGCTGGGCCACGGTTCTTTTTTAAGGTTTTATCTTCTGCTGGGGTTAGCACTATGCGTGGTATTTTTTATTGCATTGGGCGGGCGTTCTTTTATCGAGCAGATTCGTCGAGAAGATTATCGTGAACAGCTCGCCGCATTGCCGATGTCGTTAATGACGCAGCAGTTAGCGTCAAGTCCGGTGGCTGAAAGAGAAACCATGCTTGCCCGCTTTTCGGAACGGCTGGGTATGCAGCTCTCACTTAAGCGTATTGAAAGTGTGGGGCTTAACTACTTTGAACAAGCTCGCGTCGAGCGAGGCACGGTATTAGTTGCTGAAGAGCCCTGGCGGTTACGGCAACGCATACCCAACGATGAGTGGATGCTGGAAGCAACGTTTGCTGCCTGGAGCGAGCGCCAGTGGCAGGGCTGCATGATACTGCTCGGAGAGTGGCTTTCTAGCATGCCTCATGAGGCGAGGGCCGACGCCATCGCTTCGCTAGACGCGGGTGGCTGGCCACTTGTCCTGCTTTCAACGCCGCCCTCAGACCTTACTCCAGAACAGCAGTTTCAACTCGCTCAGGGAGGCGTGCTGACGCGGCTGGTGTCGGATAAGCTCTCGCTGATCCTGCTTTACCGGGTGCCTGGTGATAATCAGTGGTTGCAAGCGGGGCCGACCTCTCGTGGTGATACGCTGCCGGTCAATTTGCACTTACCTTTGTTGGTAGGCTTGATGGTCGTGCTTAGCCTGATTATTTACTTAATTATGCGCAGCATTGAATCGCGTATGGCGCGTTTAGAGCTTGCTGCGACTAGAATCGCTAGCGGGCGCTTAGAAACCCGGGTGAAAGTGGAAAGCGGAGACTTTTTAGGCCGCTTGGGTATGGCATTCAATGGGATGGCGAATCAAGTTCAGAGCTTGTTAAGAGGCCAGCAAGAGATGATTCGTGCGGTCTCTCATGAATTACGCACGCCGGTGGCCCGTATACGGTTTGCGGTGCAAATGGTCGAAGATATGACCGACCAACCTGCGATTCGCCGTCAGCTTCAGGGGATTGATGCTGATATTGCCGAACTAGACGAATTGGTAGACGAAATTCTCACCTATGCTCGCCTGGGGGGGGAGTCGAACAATGGCGTTGAATTAGAAATGGCGTTGGTTGAGTGCCGGGCAATGGCTGAGCGAGTCATCGACACGCTGTCACCTTTGCACCAAAGCTTATCGTTAACGCTGGATGGTAGTGCTGAAGTTGAGTTATACGCCGAACCTCGCTATTTACAACGAGCGTTGCAGAACCTTGTCAGCAATGCCTGTCGCTATGGCAAGTCGCAAGTAGTGATTCGCCTATGGGATGAGCCTCACCTTGTACGTATTGATATTGAGGATGATGGGCCCGGCATACCACCCGAAGCGCGTAGCGATATCTTCAAGCCGTTTGCCAGACTTGACGACAGTCGAGCCCGTAGCTCTGGGGGCTACGGGCTAGGTTTATCTATTGTGCAAAAAATTATCGCAGGCCATGGCGGTAGCGTCACTGTTGATACCAGCCCTACACTGGGCGGCGCGCGCTTTACGTTGCTGATTCCTCGTCGCGAGTTGCCGGTTTAATACCTGACAGCACCGCAAATGACGTCTCTTTAGCGGTGCGCAAAAAATCCTGCATCCAAGGCGCTTCTATATTTTCCTCCCGAATGGCAGCATAAAGTGTGCTCCAAATGCCGTTCTCGCCCAGTTTTACGGCGCTAACGTAATCCCGCTCTAAATACTCGGTGAGCGCCCAGTTGGGTAGCGCGCAGACGCCTCTACCGCTGGCAACAAGCTGCATCATCATGATGGTGAGCTCTGCGGTGCGAATTTCCTGTGGTCGTACATTGGCGGGAGACAAAAACTGGGTAAACACATCTAGCCGGGAGTGTTCGACTGGGTAGGTGATTAGCGTCTCCTCGGCTAACGCTTGTGGTTCGATAAATGGTCGGCCGGCAAAGGCATGCTGTCGAGCAACCGCTAGTAGTCCCTCATAACGAAACAGCGGCACGTAGTGAACCCCTTCCAGTGGCTGAGGATCGGCGGTAATCACCAAGTCTAACTGCTCTCTAGCAAGGGCAGGGAGTGGGTCGAAGTGGTGACCGCTGGGGATATCGATTTCCACCTCTGGCCAATGGTCGCGAAAATAATCCACCGTTGGCATCAGCCACTGGAAACAGCTGTGGCACTCGATCGCCATGTGTAATCGTCCCTGTTCGGTACCTGCTAAGCGAGCTAAGTCGCGCTCAGCTTTACGCACCTCAGGCAAAATCTCATCCGCCAGGGCCAATAGGCGAAGACCCGCCCGAGTGAATTCTACTGGGCGCGTTTTACGTACAAACAGCGCGCTGTCAACGCGACCTTCCAAGTCTTTTAGCTGATGGGAAAGTGCCGACTGCGTTAGGTGAACCCGCTCAGCAGCCTCCACTAAAGAACCGGTTTCCCGGAGGGCAAGCAGCGTGCGCAGGTGGCGTAATTCAATCATTGTGAGTATTTTTCATGATTAATATTAAAAACTTTAGTTTGATTCATCTTTGTAGGGTGAGCAGACTGTGCGAAATCATTCACGTTGAAAGGTTTCATCATGACAGTTTCTCATATTCTCGGCTATCCCCGAATTGGCGCTCAGCGCGAACTTAAAAAAGCCACCGAAGCCTATTGGAAAGGAGACATCACACGGGGAGACCTTGAAGCAACAGGTCAGGCGCTCAGGCTTTCTCATTGGCAGACCCAACAAAACGCGGGCCTCGACTTTATCAGTGTTGGCGATTTTGCATTTTACGACCAGGTACTTAATGTTTCCGTCATGCTGGGAGCGGTGCCCGCGCGTTTTAATGCCCAGCACGAAGTTAGCGCAGGCAACGTTGATTTGGATACCGCGTTTCGCATGGCCCGTGGCCGTGCCCCTAGCGGGACACCCGCAGCTGCTTGCGAAATGACCAAGTACTTTGATACCAACTACCACTACTTAGTACCTGAGCTGCATGAGGGGCAGACGTTTACGCTAGCGTCTGACCGCTTATTTAATGAAGTAGATGAAGCTTTACAGGCGGGCTTTACGCCGAAAGTGACGCTAACCGGCCCGCTTACTTGGCTATGGCTGGGTAAGACTAAAGGTAGTGAGTTTGACCGGCTGAGCCTGTTAGACAGCGTACTGGATGTGTATAGCGAAATTCTGGCACGCTTAGCCACTCAAGGTATTGAGTGGGTGCAGCTTGACGAGCCTGCTCTGGTGCAAGACTTGCCGTTGGCGTGGCAGCAAGCGTATGAGCGCGCCTATCATCGCCTGCAATCGGCGCCGCTGAAGCTACTCGTTGCCAGTTACTTTGGTGCGCTGGGTGATAACCTTTCGCTAACCACTCGCCTGCCAGTGGCTGGG
>NZ_JABUZF010000168.1:51714-69078 GCF_014897885.1 Halomonas sp. 3D7M
TGATGCTGTGCGTGCGCCGGGCCAGGTAGAGAGCGTGATTGATCGTTTAAGCCCTCATCAAGTGCTCTCAATTGGCTTAGTCGATGGCCGTAATATCTGGCGTGCTGATTTGGCAGCCCTACGTGAGCGTTTGCTGCCCTTAAAAGTGCGTTTAGGGCAGCGGTTATGGCTGGCGCCCAGCTGCTCGTTGCTGCACGTGCCGGTAGACTTATCCCAAGAAACCGAGCTAGAGAGCGAGCTGGTCGGCTGGTTAGCATTTGCCCGGCAAAAACTGGATGAGGTGGTGACCCTCGCTCGGCTCATTGATAATCGCACAACGCCTGTCGATGAACAGCGGGTGAGCGAAGCAACGTATGCTTTGGATAAGCGTCGGGAATCAACCCGAATTCATCAGCCTGCTGTCAGCTCACGTCTAGCAGCAATAACGGCTCAAGATAGCCAACGCCAATCACCTTATGTTGCCCGCGCAGCAGCACAGCGCAGAGCGCTTGCGTTACCGCTGTTTCCCACCACCACCATTGGTTCTTTTCCGCAAACAGGTGAGATACGCGCTGCTCGTCGGGCATTTAAAGCCGGTGAACTGGGCCAAACGGATTATGAAGCCCGCATGCGAGAAGAAATTGCCTTCGTCGTAGAGCGCCAGCAAGCACTAGGTCTTGATGTGCCTGTCCATGGTGAGGCTGAACGTAATGACATGGTGGAGTACTTTGGTGAGCAGTTAGAAGGCTTTGCCTTTACGCGCTTTGGCTGGGTACAAAGTTATGGCTCTCGTTGTGTGAAACCGCCGATTATTTTTGGTGATGTCACCCGCCCAGAGCCAATGACAGTGAAGTGGAGCGAATATGCCCAATCGCTCACGGATAAGCCCATGAAAGGCATGCTGACAGGGCCTGTGACGATTTTGCAGTGGTCGTTTGTGCGTGATGATCAACCCCGCGCAACCACCTGCCGCCAGATCGCCCTGGCGCTGCGTGACGAAGTATTAGATTTGGAAAAAGCCGGTATTCGGATCATTCAAATTGATGAGCCCGCGCTACGTGAAGGCTTACCGCTGCGTCAGCACGAGTGGCAGTCCTATTTAGATTGGGCGGTAGAAAGCTTCCAGCTAAGCGCTGCTGGCGTTAAGGATAGCACCCAAATTCATACCCATATGTGCTATTCGGAGTTCAACGACATCATTGGTGCCATCGCTGCACTAGACGCGGATGTGATTACTATTGAAACGTCGCGTTCCGATATGGAGTTGCTGGACGCTTTCCAGGATTTTGCATACCCGAACGAAATTGGGCCAGGGGTTTATGATATCCACACGCCCAATATTCCGGATGTTGCGTGGATGGTGGCGCTGATGGAAAAAGCGCTGGAGAAAATCCCTGCCGAGCGGCTGTGGGTGAACCCAGACTGTGGTCTAAAAACCCGTGGTTGGGCAGAAGTAGAGCCTGCATTGGCGAATATGGTGGAAGCGGCCAATCAACTACGTCAGCGTTATGCGTAATTAACGGATCACCCGCTAGACAAGTAAGTAAGGGTGATAAAAGTTAATTCTGAGCATAGGTAGTTCTAAATATAGGTAGTTCTGAACACAGCTATTTGTCATTTAAGCCCCGCTGCAACAGGCAGCGGGGCTTACTGTTTCTCTAGCGGTGATAGCTAGCTTTTAGAGGCGTAGGCATAGAGCAGTGTTTCCTGGGCGCTGATCGGGTCGCCATTGCCAGGGCTCTGCAGTTGATAGCTGCCGTCGCTTTGTAGTAGCCAGCTTTGGCAGTTATCGACCAGATAGGTTTCCAAATCTTTACGTACTCGGGTGGCCAGCTTTTTATCCAATAGCGGGAAACAGGTTTCTACGCGATGGAACATATTGCGTGACATAAAATCAGCGCTTGAACACCACGTTTCTGGCTTGCCGTCATTGTGGAAGTGGAAAACACGGGTATGTTCTAAAAAGCGCCCAATAATCGACCGCACGCGGATATTCTCTGAAACACCCTCGATACCGGGTTTCAAACAGCACATGCCGCGAATGATTAGGTCGCACTCTACGCCTGCTTGCGAGGCGCGATAAAGCGCTTTGATAAGCTTGGGCTCTGTTAACGAATTACACTTAATAATGATATGCCCACGCTTACCTTTAAGCGCCACCTGAGCTTCACGGTCAATCATTTCGACTAAGCGCTCGTGAAGCGTAAAGGGGGCGTGGAGCAGGGTATCGATCTTGCGCGCGCGGCCCATGCCAGAAAGCTGCTGGAACACTTTATGCACGTCCGCGCATAGCGCTGTATTGGCAGTCAGCAAGCTGTAATCGGTATATAGTTTGGCGGTTTTAGAGTGGTAGTTGCCGGTACCTAAATGTGCGTAGTGGCGCAGCTCGCCCTTCTCACGTCGCACGATATGCAGCATTTTGGCGTGGGTTTTATAGGCCATGATGCCGTAAATCACGATGGCACCGGCTTCTTGCAGGCGTGATGCTAACTGAAGATTGTCGGCCTCATCGAAACGCGCCCGCAGCTCGATAACAACGGTAACTTCTTTGCCTTGGCTAGCGGCATCGACCAGAGCACTCACTATCGTTGAGTCTGCGCCTGTACGGTACAGCGTCTGCTTGATTGCCAGTACGTCCGGATCACGTGCAGCCTCGCGCAGTAAATCTTCGATAGGTGAAAAGGACTGGAACGGGTGGTGAAGCAGAATATCGCTTTTGGCAATAGCGCTAAACAGGCTGCCACCTTTTAATGCTTTTGGCACGCTAGGTGAGTAAGGGCGGTAGAGTAGCTCTGGTCGGTCGACATCGCCGAGAACCGCCATCATGCGGGTCAAATTTACCGGCCCTTGAACACGGTATAAATCGCTGCTTTCTAGCTCAAACTGGCGCAGCAAGAAACTGATCAAGTCATCTGGACAATTATCAGCGACTTCAAGGCGAACACCGCTGCCATAGCGACGGGCTAATAGCTCGCCACGTAGCGCTGAGGCCAAGTCTGAGACCTCTTCTGGGTCGACGGTCATATCGGCATTGCGGGTCAGCCGGAACTGATAACAACCGCGCACACGCATGCCGGGGAAGAGTTCCTCTGCATGTGCGTGAATCATCGACGATAAGAAAATATACTCGGAGAAGCCTTCTGCACATAGCGCTTTAGGCAGCGCCATCAAACGAGGCAGTGAGCGGGGTGCTGGCAGTATTGCCATACCGCCAGCCCGGCCAAAGGCGTCCTTTCCCTCTAGCTCAACAATGAAGTTGAGGCTTTTATTAACCAAACGCGGGAACGGGTGGGAAGGATCTAAGCCAATGGGGCTGATGACCGGCATGATCTCGTTATCAAAAAAATCTTTCACCCAGGCTTTTTGCTCGTCGGTCCACTGATCGCGACGACGAAAGCGTAATCCCTGAGCTTCCAGCGCGGGCAGCAGTGTTTCGTTCAATATTTGATATTGGCGGGCAATTTGCTGATGCGCGATATCCGAAATTTCTGCCAACACAGCCTTGGGTAAGCGGCCATCAGCGGCGGTGGTATCGTCGCCTAGTGCCATTTGGTGTTTAAGCCCGGCGACTCTTATCTCAAAAAACTCATCCATGTTGGATGAAAAGATCAGCAGAAACATCAGCCGGTTAAGTAGCGGATGCGCATCGTCCAGGGCTTGTTCAAGCACCCGGATATTGAATTGCAGATGAGAAAGCTCGCGATTGAAGTAGAGCTGCGGATCGTCAAGATCCGCCTCCAAATGAGACTCTTTCGCGTGAACTCCGGTGGGGGTACGATTGATGCGCAATGGCAAAGCTTCTCCCTCGCCACTTACTGTCTCGTTTGCAGCGTTCGTTGACTCGCTAGAAAATACTGGCGTGGAATCTGCTGATTGATCGTCCATGGTTGCCCCCCCGGTGGTGGTTCATACTCATCATAGCGTGATAATTGCTGTTGATAGGAGTATGCCGGGAAAAGATGACAAACTAGTGTCACTGGTTTGTCATCTTTACGGACTGATCTACTAAACTAACGCTGCAATAAGCGTGCTGCTTCTAACGCAAAATAGGTTAAAATTCCATCAGCTCCTGCGCGCTTGAAGCACATCAGTGACTCAAGAATCACCGGTTCGGCCTCAAGCCAGCCGTTATCGAAAGCAGCGCGATGCATGGCGTATTCACCGCTGACTTGGTAGGCAAATGTCGGTACTTGGAGTTCGCTTTTTACACGGCGTACGATATCCAAGTAAGGCATACCGGGTTTCACCATCACCATATCGGCGCCTTCGGCGATATCCATAGCCACTTCATGCAGCGCTTCATCGCTATTGGCAGGATCCATCTGATAGGTGCGTTTATCTGCTTTGCCAAGGTTAGTGGCAGACCCGACTGCATCACGGAAGGGGCCGTAATACTTAGAGGCATACTTAGCGCTATACGCCATAATACGCACATTATGCAGGTGTTCTTGCTCTAACACTTGGCGGATGGCGCCGATGCGGCCATCCATCATATCGGAGGGGGCTACGACATCGGCGCCTGCTTCGGCGTGAGAGAGCGCTTGTTTGAGCAGCGTATCCACTGTGCGGTCATTTTGCACATAGCCGTGCTCATCAAGAATGCCGTCCTGCCCGTGGCTAGTATAGGGGTCAAGGGCGACATCGGTAATAATGCCAAGCTCTGGTAGTGCTTCTTTTAGCGCCCGCACACTACGCTGGACAAGACCATTCGAGTTGTAAGCCTCTTCTGCTAACTCGCTTTTTTGCTCAGCGCCGACAACGGGGAAGAGAGCTAAGGCAGGAATACCCAGCGCGTAGGCCTCACGTGCCTGCTCTATCAGCAGGTCGATGGAAAGACGCTCAACACCGGGCATTGAGGCAATTGCTTCGCGTTGATTTTCGCCTTCCAGTACAAAAACCGGCAAAATCAAATCACTGGGTGTTAGCGTCGACTCCTGCATTAAGCGACGGGAGAAATCGTCGCGACGCATACGGCGAAGTCGGGTAGCAGGGAAGTGACGGGGAGCAGAGGTGTTCAACGGCTTTCTCCAAACAATCGCATAGTCAATCGAATAGTAGGTGCCTTAAAAGGCCTAACGTGAGTATATCAGTCCTGCACTGCAGCGAAAGCAGGCTTGTGGTAGCTGGCTTGTAGTGGCTTTATAGACTGACTAAAGTGAGCCACTCAGCGACGCTAAGTGGCGACGATTTAACAGCGATAATAAGCGCTACGATAAGGAGATAAGCATGACCAAACAGGTAGCAATCGTATTAGCAGGCTGCGGCGTTTTTGATGGTTCTGAAATCTATGAAACAACGCTAACGCTGCTGCGCCTTGATCAGTTGGGGATTGGCTATCGCTGCTTTGCGCCAGATGTCGCTCAGCATCATGTGATTAACCACTTAACCCAAGAGCCTGTTGAGGGTGAGCAGCGCAATGTGTTGCAGGAGTCTGCGCGCCTTGCCCGGGGTGATATTAGCCCGATTACTGAGCTAGATGCTGACGACTTTGATGCGGTCATTGTTCCTGGTGGCTTTGGTGTCGCTAAAAACCTGTCTGATTTTGCCGACAAGGGCGACAGTATGCAGGTACTTGAGAGCGTAAAAGAGGCGCTGGTAGGCTTTAAGGAAGAGGCAAAACCCATTGGCCTGATGTGTATTTCTCCTGTTTTGGTCCCGCGCCTACTTGGCGAAGGGGTGGCCGTGACCATTGGTCATGATCCGAGTGTTTCTGGCGCCATTAGTGCGATGGGTGGCCTGCACCGCAGCTGTGGCGTAGAAGACATTGTGGTGGATCATGAGCACCGGGTGGTAACGACGCCTGCTTATATGCTGGCGACCCGTATCAGTGAGGCCGCAACAGGTATCTTTAAGTTGGTAGACCGCATTGATGAAATGATGGGCTAATATTTTCTAGGTAATCGGCTATGCGTATGAGGGGCAAAAAGCCTCTCGTATGAAGAGTAAAAAGCCTCTGTCATGCTCCCATGGCAGAGGCTTTTTTTGAGCGGTGTATCGCCTTTAATAGTGCTTTTAGGTCTCTTGTTCCTCAGCGTCATCCGCCTTTGCCTTACGGCGTACCAACCGGCCAAACAGTAGGCCCACCTCATAAAGTAGATACATCGGTATCGCTAACAGGCTTTGAGAAATAATGTCGGGAGGGGTAAGCAGCATGCCCACCACAAAGCAGCCTAAAATAATGTAGGGGCGCTTTTTAGAAAGGCTTTCGACCGTGGTCGCACCAGACAGGATCAACAGAAATGTTGCGATGGGGATTTCAAACGCAACACCAAAGGCGAAAAACAGCTTCAGTACAAAGTTCAGATACTGATTAATATCGGTCATTACCGCCACGTTTTCCGGCCCGGTCTGGGTGAAAAACTCAAAGAGCAGCGGAAAAACCACGTAATAAGCGAAGGCCGCCCCAGCGTAAAATAGCGCTATGCTGGAGACCAGAATGGGTATCGCCAGCGCTTTTTCGTTATCGTAAAGCCCAGGTGCTACAAACGCCCATGCTTGGTGCAGTACGAAGGGGATAGCGATAAAGACGGCGACTACCAGGGTTAGTTTGAAGGGCGCCAAGAAGGGCGAGGCTACCTCGGTGGCGATCATCTGTGAGCCTTCTGGCAACAGTGCCATTAATGGCTCAGCCACAAAGCTGTAGATGTCATTAGCAAAGGCATAAAGGCCAAGAAATATGACTAATACAACCACGACCGCTTTCATAAGCCGCGAGCGTAGTTCGATCAGGTGCTCAATAAGAGGCGCTTGGCCTTGGTCTTTACGTGGCTCCTGGGAATCGCCAGACATGCTCATTGGTGATTACTATCCTTTGTAAGATCTGCCTTTGTAAGATCCGCCTTTGTAAGATCCGCTTTTTTAATATCGGCATTTTCCACATCCGCTTGCTTAGCATTATTGCTAGGCTCACTCTTGCCGCTAGGATTCACCGCGCGCAGTTCATCGGTAGCACGTTGATGAGACGTTGAGGAAGAGGCTGCTGGCGTGTCTTCGCGTACTGTTTGCAGGGCATCATCTAGCCGAGCACTCGCGTTGGCAACCCGCTGCTCGGTCTCGTTTTGGGTCGCTTGTGCCGAAGTGCTGGAAGAAGAGGGGGCGTCGGCAATGCTCTCAACATCCTGCTTGGCTTTTTTGAGACTGTCATCGAGCTTTTTCTGCTGCTCGTTGAGCTTTTGACGCAGCTCCTCTGCTTCCAACTGAGCGCTGATTTCGCGCTGCATACCGGATACCGTACGCTTGATTTTGCCAATCCACATGCCTGCAGTGCGAGCGGCTCTAGGCAGGCGCTCTGGGCCAAGCACCAGAAGCCCGACGATACCAATCAGCATCAGTTCAAGAAAGCCGATATCCAGCATGGGTTATTTGCGCTCTTCGTTACGTTCTGTGGGGCGTTCTTCGGCGGCACGCTTCTCTTCTGCTTGAACATCATAGGTGTTACCAGCCTCTTCGTGGCTTACCTTCGCCTGAGGTTGGTCAGCATCCTTTTTGTCGCCGTCTTTCTCTTCTTCGTTAATGGCCTTCTTAAAGCCTTTGACTGCACCGCCTAAGTCGGTGCCCACATTACGCAGTTTCTTAGTGCCGAAAATTAGGATGATAATGCCCAGAACAATCAGCAACTGCCAAATACTGATACCACCTAACATATGCATTTCCTCATCAGTGCAGGTTAACGTTGTGTGCGGGACGCTTTTTCGTCATGACCAGAAATACCAAACCGCCGTGCTAGCTCATCTAAAACGCGCTGATGATCCAGTTCAAGGTGCGACAGCATCACCAAACTATGAAACCACAGGTCAGCGGTTTCAGCGATCACAGCTTGATGCGCCTGTTCGCCGCCGTGCTCGGCATCTTTAGCAGCCAAAATTGTTTCGGTCGCCTCTTCGCCGACTTTTTCGAGTATCTTGTTCAAACCCTTATGATGCAAGGAGGCAACATAAGAATCTTCTGCACAAGCATGTCGACGCTGCTTTAAGACCTCCGCGAGTGCATCTAGCACCTGCGTCGTCTGGGTAGAATCAGTCATAGGCATCCTTTTATCAATCATCACAGCGCTTTCGCCAAAGATCAGTGCTTTCGCCAAGGGCGACACTGAGACGCTTTATCTTACTGCCAGAATGTTTCATTGCCATAGCAGCAGCAACAAACCTACTCCCGCAGCTACTAAGACAGGCCACTCTTGAGCCGATGCCCAGCTGCTCAGCGGCTGCCAAGCCAGGGCAATAGCAAGCAAGATAAGGCCGATACGCAGTCGGTAATGACGCTTATGCTGGCGCGTCAGTTGCTGCTGAACGTCACTAATTGAGGCCACTTGCTGATGACGCTGGCGGTGTTCATGCTCCATTCGACTCAGCGCTTGATGCGCTAGCACGGGTAGCTCAGGCAACTGATGAGAAAGCTCCGGCGCTTGGCGTTTGAGCGATTCCCAAAGGCCGCCGATACCAGCGCGCTGTTTCATCCACTTTTCTAGATATGGTTTCGCAGTGCTCCACAGATCCAGTTCAGGGTAAAGCTGACGACCCAGTCCTTCGATGTTAAGCAGCGTTTTTTGCAACAATACTAACTGTGGCTGTACTTCCATATTAAAGCGTCGTGCTGTTTGAAACAGTCCTAACAGCACCTGCCCAAACGAAATATCTTTTAGCGGCTTTTCAAGAATGGGCTCGCATACGGTACGAATAGCGGCTGCAAACTCGTTAGCGCGCGTGTTTTCGCCCACCCAGCCGGACTCAATATGTAACGCCGCTACTTCGTAATAATCTTGATGGAAAAAGGCCAGCAGGTTGCGCGCTAGGTAGTCTTGATCTTCTCGGGTAAGGCTCCCCACGATGCCGCAGTCGATGGCGATATACTGTGGATCTTCAGGATCATCGCAGTTAACAAAGATATTGCCGGGGTGCATATCGGCATGGAAGAAGTTATCTCGGAAGACCTGGGTGAAGAAGATTTCTACGCCGCGTTCAGCCAGCTTCTTAAGGTTGGTTCCACGCGCCTTGAGGGTGTCTAAATCAGCCACAGGCACGCCGCGAATGCGCTCCTGAACCATGACATGGCGGCGGGTGTATGACCAATAGATTGTCGGTACAAACAGCAGCGGTGAGTCTTTGAAGTTACGTTTAAGTTGCGATGTGTTTGCCGCTTCTTTGTAGAGATCAAGTTCGTCAAATAAGGTGGCTTCGTAATCACGAATCACTTCTACGGGGCGTAAGCGTTTCGCGTCAGGCACTTTACCCAGCAACTTAGCGATTTGATACATCAGCGCCATATCTTGGCGCATAATGCGCTCGATGCCGGGGCGAATAATTTTGACGACGACATCTTCACCGCTATGCAGCGTTGCCGCATGCACCTGGGCAATCGATGCTGACGCTAAAGGCACTCGGTCAAAGGCGGCAAATGCCTCTACAAGCGACATTTCAAGCTCTTTTTCGACCCGTGCAGCGGCTAGTTCGCCGGGGAAGGGCGGCACTTGGTCTTGCAGCCGTTTTAATTCATCGGCGATGTCTTCGGGCAATAGGTCTCGACGGGTCGAGAGCATTTGGCCAAATTTAATAAAAATCGGCCCCAGCGCTTCCAAGGCCAGGCGCAGTCGCTCGCCGCGACTGCGCTGCCCGACAGGAAACAGTTTTAGAGGCGAAAGCGTCATTAAGGCACGTAGCCAGAACGGTAGCCGCTCAACGGGTATCAACGTATCCAAGCGATGGCGAGCCACTATCCAAGAGATCTTCAATAACCGCAGGCTCATCAGTGCGGCTCCTCGAGGTGTGGCTGCTTGTTTGGCGACTGGCTGGCCGTCAACTGTGTCAAACGCTTATGCAGGCGATTGAGCTTGGCTTCCAGGCGGTCGGTGGAGATCTCTAGTTCGGTCAAATGATCGCGGAGCACATCGCGCTGTTGGCGGCCGGGGAGTATGCGGGCTTCTTCAAATACGTATTCAGAAACGTCTTGCAGCAGCTCATCTTTCGCTCTTAGCCCCCAGCGCGCGGCGCGTCGGACACCTTCGGCCAGTGAATGAGCGGGCATATCTCCCAGCCAGCGAGCTAGCTCGCCTTCCCAGTCGATATCCAGATCAAAGAGTAGGTCTCGGGTGGCTTCCAGAAGGTGGATGCGGCCACGCACAGAAAGCTTGCCATCAAACATCAACCGCTCAATGGAGGAGCCACTTAACCACTCAGAGAGTGTTTCAGGAGTGAGTTCGACGATGGCATCGACGTCAGTTTCGTCTAAATCATCGCCACGCAGCAGATCAATACCTGCATGGTGGTAGTGCAGCACCAGCTGAAGGTGAGGCTTTTCAAGCCTTACCAGTAGCCGACTTCCTGCTAACGCGGACAAACGCGCAGGCGCAGCCGGATCACGGGCAAGCAAGGCGTTCAACGTGCGTTCACATCCGGCCAGCAACAGGGTCGGGGTGACTAGCATGCTGACCTCATTGTCGGTGAGTTCATAATTTAATGCCGCGGTGAAGGGCAACGATGCCGCCGGTCAGGTTGGTATATTCAACCCGATCAAGCCCTGCCGTTTCCATCATGCCTTTCAGGGTTTCCTGGTCGGGATGCATGCGAATAGATTCGGCGAGGTAGCGATAACTCTCACCGTCCCCGGCTACTAGTTCGCCCATTTTAGGCAGCAGGCGGAAGGAGTACTCATCGTAGGCTTTCGACAGCAGCGCACTATTTGGCTTTGAAAACTCCAGCACTAGCAACCGTCCGCCGGGCTTTAGCACGCGTGTCATAGAGCGCAGTGCAGCGTCTTTGTCGGTGACGTTACGCAGTCCGAAGGCAATCGTAATGCAGTCAAAACTGTTGTCCGGAAATGGCAGGCACTCGGCGTTGGCTTGTACAAACTCAACGTTACCTCCGACGCCATTATCCATCAGTTTGTCGCGGCCAACGTTGAGCATAGAGGCGTTAATGTCGGCCAATACCACTTTGCCACGCGGGCCAACCAAGCGAGAGAACTTGAGCGTTAAATCGCCAGTGCCGCCAGCAATATCCAGCACGTGGTGCCCAGGACGAACACCTGCGCGCTCAATAGCAAGGCGCTTCCAGATGCGGTGGATGCCCATAGACATCAAGTCATTCATGATGTCATAGCGCGCGGCTACCGAGTGAAAGACATCGGCAACACGAGACGCTTTCTCGTCAACCGCGACTTCCTGGTAACCAAAATGGGTGGTGCGTTTTTCAGAGGGGCTCATGGGGCTCTAGCTCCCGAGTTCGAGGCGGTAATAATCGACCAAAAGGTCGTCGCAATAAATGGTTAGCGACATTGTAGCCTTCTCACCCCCAGCTTGTCTGCGCTTCAACTGAGGTCAAGCGTCACAGCTGTTTGAATTGGATACCAGTTGGTTCGCGGGAGGCGCCAGCCTCTTCTAGGCGTTGTAGGTAGTTTTGCCAATACTCTGTTTGATGCTGAGCTAAGTCGTAAAGATAGTTCCAGCTGTAAAGGCCGCTGTCGTGGCCGTCGTCAAAGTGCAATTTCAGAGCGTAATTACCTGCTTGGGTAATGTTTTGCAGGCCGACATCTTTTTTACCCACTTGCAGTACGGCAGTATCGCCGCCGTGGCCACGCACTTCGGCTGAAGGTGAGTAGACCCGTAAAAATTCGACAGGCAGCCGAAAGTTTTCACCCGTGGCGTAGCCAAGTTCTAGTTCGCGAGCCTGTTTATGGTAGTGAACCCGCGTTGGGGTGGGGGCATTCGTAGAAGTAGGGGCATTCATGGATGACGTCACCTTTAACGATACTGAGCTAAAGCGGATTGACCGACTATTTGCGCTTTAGCAAATGCGTGAAGGCAAGCGCCACGGCTAACGTTTGATCGACAGGGCGTCGATCGAGCACGGGCAACAGGGATGTTGTTCGCGTGCGTAACGTTAGACGCAGCGCAGCCTGAACAGCAGCATTTGCGAGCGTAAAAAGCGGGCAAGCTGCTGCGGGCTATACCGATATAAGCGCGTTTACAAAATATAGCGCGATAGGTCTTCGTCTACTGCTAGCTCACCCAGTTGGGCATTGACGTAATCGGCATCGATGACCAGCGGGCTATCCATGTCGCCGCCTTTGAAGGAGGCTTCTTCAAGCAGTCGTTCCAGCACTGTATGTAAACGGCGAGCACCAATATTCTCGGTGCCTTCGTTTACTTGCCAGGAAATTTCGGCAATACGCTCGATACCGTCTGGAGTGAACTCGATATCCAACCCTTCGGTAGCCAGCAGTGCTTGATACTGCTTAGTGAGCGAGGCGGAGGGCTCGGTGAGAATCCGCTGGAAATCGCCGGGGGTCAGCGCATCCAGCTCAACACGGATCGGCAAGCGTCCTTGTAGCTCTGGAATAAGGTCCGAGGGACGCGATAGGTGGAAGGCACCCGAGGCAATAAACAGGATATGATCGGTTTTGACCATGCCGTATTTGGTTGACACGGTAGAGCCTTCGATTAACGGCAGCAGATCACGCTGAACGCCTTCGCGGGAGACTTCGCCACCGCTAGACTGGCCGCTACCCTTGGCAACTTTGTCGATTTCATCCAAGAAGACAATCCCATGCTGCTCGACGGCTTCGACAGCGCGAGCTTTGATCTCTTCTTCATTGACCAGCTTGCCCGCTTCTTCATCGCGCAGCAGAACCAGTGCTTCTTTGACCGTTACACGGCGCTGTTCGCGCTTTTGCTGGCCCATGTTGGAGAACAGGCTCTGTAGCTGGTTGGTCATCTCCTCCATGCCTGGCGGCGTCATTATGTCGATGCCTTGCCCGTGGGAGGAAACTTCGATATCGATCTCTTTATCATCCAGTTGGCCTTCCCGAAGCTTTTTGCGGAAGGTTTGACGCGTACCACTATCTTCCCGAGGCTTATCTTCCTGACCGCGGGGCGGTGGTAGCAGTGCATCTAGAACGCGATCTTCAGCGGCATCTTCAGCGCGATGGCCGACTTCTTCCTTCGCGTATTCACGCACCATTTTGATGGCGGCTTCCATCAAGTCGCGAATAATCGACTCAACGTCTCGGCCTACATAGCCCACTTCGGTAAATTTAGTCGCCTCGACCTTGATGAAGGGCGCTCTGGCTAGCTTGGCGAGGCGGCGAGCAATTTCAGTTTTACCCACGCCGGTAGGGCCAATCATCAGAATATTCTTTGGAGTCACTTCCGGGCGCAACTCATCGTCTAGTTGCATGCGACGCCAGCGGTTACGCAGGGCAATGGCCACGGCGCGCTTGGCATCTTGTTGACCAATGATGTATTGATCCAGGGCGTGGACGATTTCGCGGGGTGTCATCTGAGTCATAAAAAGGGCCTCAACGGTCGTTGATGTTCAGCTCTTCGAGCGTCACGTGGTGATTGGTAAATACGCAGATGTCGCCGGCGATTTCGAGAGACTTTTCAGTGATTTCACGAGCAGAAAGCTCGGTGTTTTCCAATAGTGCGCGGGCACTTGCTTGGGCAAAGTTGCCGCCAGAGCCAATAGCAATAATGCCGCGTTCAGGCTCAACCACATCACCGTTACCGGTAATAATCAGCGAGGCACTGTGGTCCGCCACGGCCAGTAGCGCTTCCAGGCGGCGCAGCGCTCGATCGGTGCGCCAATCTTTGGCCAACTCAACCGCTGCTTTGGTGAGGTGTCCTTGGTGTTTTTCTAACTGCGCTTCAAAACGCTCAAACAGGGTGAAGGCATCGGCGGTGCCGCCAGCAAAACCAGCGAGTACTTTGCCACGATACAGGCGGCGTACTTTACTCGCGTTGCCTTTCATTACGGTGTTGCCCAGTGATACTTGGCCGTCGCCTGCAAGGGCAACCTGATTACCGCGGCGTACGGATACAATAGTGGTCATGGAGATAACTCCTTGGGGGAGACACATGCTCCCGATGACTGATCGGCCATTTTAAAAGACCGTATAAAAAGCGATTCACAACAAAATGCGGGCGGCTGATAAAAAATCAACCGCCCGCTAAATAAAGCTGTTAGATAAACTGTTTTTTTAACGGGGCTTATGACGATGAAAGCCTGTCTAGCCCTTGGGTTAAAATAGTCTGTGGTTAGACTAGTTCTGCAGTTGGATCAGCAGTGGCTCAATGCCTTGTGTGGCCATTAAGTCTTGGGCGCGGTTAAGCTCACGAGTATCTTCGTAAGGGCCTACTTGAACACGGTGCCAAGTATCGCCATTAGCCTTTACTTCGCTAACTTGGGCCAGCAGGCTTAAGTTGCGCAGACGGCCACGCAACTGCTCGGCATCGCTTAGCTCCCGAAACGACGCGGCCTGTAGCATGTAGCGGTTAGGCGTGTTGCTGGCAGGCGCTTGCTGGGCAGCGGCCACTTGCTCTTCAGGGCGCATATTAGCTGCAATAACCTGAGCAATAGGGTCATCGTTCTGACGCGCACTTGCGTTGCTTGTCGTTGTTTCGTTACTTGCCGTCGTTTGTTCCTGCTGTGCTGCTTCAGGGCGGTTCACGGTTGATGGCAGTGACACGCCTGGAGCAATGACTTCTGTGTCTGGCAGCAGCGTGTAGAACTCAAACGTTGGCATTGATGGCTCGGCGACGGTTTCTGTTTGACGCGCAGCGCTGCGCTCATCGCTGTCAGCAGGCTTAGGCAAGACAGTCGCTTGGGGCGTGTCTTCCTGCTCTTGCCAAGGAGCTGTGCCATGTTGATGCTGCGCTAGGAAGAAGCCTGCCGCTAAACCTGCTATCCCCCAAAGCCAGCCAGGGATTTTGAATCCGCCACCTGAGCTTTTGCTGGCTTTGCGCTGAGAGGTTGCGCCTCGGCGGGCGGGCTTCTCTTTTGGGCTGGCCATCGCTTACATCTCCTCTGGGGCGCTAACCCCCATAAGATCAAGGCCGTTGCGAAGCACCTGCTTGGTTGCTAGTCCAAGAGCTAAGCGTGTGTTGCGCAGGGTATCGTCTTCGACCATGACTTTAACGGCGTTGTAGCAGGTGTGGAAATCACCTGAAAGATCCAATAGATACTGAGCAACCTGCTGAGGCTCGCGATTTTTAGCGGCGTTTTCAACCACTTCTGGGTAGCGTGCCAAGCGATTAAGCACGGCCTTTTCCTGGTCGCTATCGAGCAGTGCGAGGTTAGCTAGAGCGACGCTGTGGTTGAATGGCTGGTCTGCATCTTCGGCTTTGCGCAGCATGCTGGATACCCGCGCATGAGCGTATTGAATGTAATACACCGGGTTATCGTTCGACTGCGAGCGTGCCAAGTCGATGTCAAAAGTAAGCTGCGAGTCCGCCCGGCGTGCGGCCAGGAAGAAGCGGGTAGCATCACGGCCAACTTCATCAATCAGGTCGCGCACGGTGACATAGCTGCCAGCACGTTTGGACAGTTTTACCTCTACGCCTGAGCGGGTCACCATTACCATTTGATGCAGAACGTAGTCGGGCCAGCCTTTGGGGATGCCGACCTCCAGTGCCTGCAAGCCAGCACGAACACGGGTAACCGTGGAGTGGTGGTCAGCGCCTTGCTCATTAATCACGGTTTTAAAGCCGCGTTGCCACTTATTCAGGTGGTAGGCCACATCCGGTAAGAAGTAGGTGTAGCCACCTTCGCGTTTGCGCATCACGCGGTCTTTGTCATCGCCAAAGTCAGTGGTGCGCAGCCACATGGCACCGTCTTCTTCGTACGTATGGCCATTCGCAACGAGCTTCTCAACGGCCGCGTCTACTTTGCCGTCTTGATAAAGCGATGACTCAAGGAAGTAGACGTCAAACTCAACGCCAAACGCTTTCAGGTCTAAATCCTGTTCTCGGCGTAGCCAAGCGACAGCGAAAGCCTGAATGGCATCTAGGTCATTAGCATCTGCTTTAGCGGTGACTTCACGGTCATCGGCTGCCACCGTTTTGCCTGCCATGTAGTCATTGGCCACATCAACGATGTACTCGCCGCGGTAGCCGTCTTCTGGCCAGCTGGGGTCATCTGGCCCAAGGCCCTTGGCGCGAGCTTGAACAGAAAGCGCCAGATTTTTGATCTGGGCGCCGGCATCGTTGTAATAAAATTCGCGCGTCACATCGTAGCCGGTGGCTTCTAACAGGCGGCAAATACAGTCGCCTATTGCTGCGCCACGGCCATGGCCAACATGAAGAGGTCCTGTCGGGTTGGCAGAAACAAACTCCACTTGGACTTTCTCGCCCTTGCCAATCAGGCTGCGGCCAAAGGCATCGCCGCTATCGAGCACCTGAGCAACAATTTGAGCGGCCGCATCTGTGGCAGCAAAAAAATTAATAAAGCCGGGGCCAGCAATCTCGGTTTTTTGAATGGCATCGCTCGCAGGGAGGGCGGCGACCAGTAGGTCGGCTAGCTCGCGCGGCTTCTTTGCTGCGGGCTTCGCCAGCATAAGGGCTAGGTTGGTGGCGTAGTCGCCGTGTGCTTTATCTTTAGTGGGGTCAACTTTAATCGTCGGCTGTAGATCGTCGGGCAGCACGCCTTGGTGCTTAAGCGCGTCAATCGCGCCTTCTAGCAAAGTAACAATTGTGTCTTTCATTTAAATATCCGAATGTCGTCAGTGGCGGCGTGTGCATGCGCTCATGTTAGGCAGCGGCAAAGCGGCCATTATCGGCAATTGGCGCGCAGTTTCAAAGCCGTATTACATTACAGGGCGAGCCAATGGCCCGTGATATCCCTGTCTCTACGCGAGCGTTTGCGGGTCAATGTCGATTGACCAACGGACTTTGCGCGCCTCACGATTGGCCTCTAACCACTGTACCAGCCAGTTAGCGGCGGTATGGCGCTGGCTACGTTTGTCTGCTGCCAGCATGATATGCACATGATAACGGTTTTGTCGGCGCTCCATGGGAGCTGGAACGGGGCCCAAACAGCGCACCGGCAATTTTACAATTGTTAACCATTGGCGGAGCGCTTGAGCAGCCTGCTGGCCCAAAGCGGTGGCAGCTTCTTCATGGGGGCTTTCAATGCGTAGCAATGCCATAAAGCAAAAAGGCGGCAGCATAGCGAGGCGGCGCTCTTCCAAAAGGCTGCGGGCGAGTGCGCCATAACCGTGCTCCGCAAGTTGGCCCAAGTGCGGGTCATCTGGGTGCAGCGTTTGTACCAGTACTCGCCCTGGATGAGCGGCACGCCCAGCGCGACCGGCGACCTGCTCCAGCAACTGCGCGCTGTGTTCCAGCGCGCGAAAATCAGCAGCGTAAAGTCCACCGTCGGCATTAACGACGACGACCAGCGTGACATGGGGCAGGTGATGGCCTTTCGCCAGCATTTGGGTGCCGACGAGCAAGCATGGCTCGCCTCGTTGGATCTCTTTGAGTATCTGCTCAAAACTCTCTTTTTTACGCGTACTGTCGCGGTCAATACGGTGAACGGTGACGTTTGGGAACAATCCCTGCAATGTCTCTTCCGTTCGTTCGGTGCCGCTGCCCAGGGCGCGCAGGTCGCCGCTGCC
>NZ_JABUZF010000168.1:69137-72614 GCF_014897885.1 Halomonas sp. 3D7M
CGCAATGGTGGCAGGCCAAAAGGGGAGGCTGGCGGTGCAGCGTCATGCGCGAGTCGCACTGTCCGCACTCGGCGATCCACCCACAGCTATGGCAAGCCAGCGTTGGTGCGAATCCCCGTCGGTTAATAAAAACCAGCGCCTGCTTGCCTGACGCTAAGGTGTTTTTGATAGCGGTGATGGCGCCGGGCAGCAGCCCCCCCTGGCGTCGCTGATGACGTAGGTCAATCAATTCAAGCTTGGCTGGTGGGTGTCGGCTGGGACGTTGGGTGAGGCGCAGATGGCGATAGTGGCCAGAAAGCGCTTGCTGCAAACTCTCAAAAGAAGGCGTGGCGCTGCCTAACAGCAGGGGGATGTTGTGGTAATGAGCCCTGGCAACGGCTAAATCCCGGGCGTGGTAGCGAAGCCCGTCGTGCTGTTTATAGGAGCCATCATGCTCTTCGTCGACGATAATGGCGCCTGGGTTTTTGAGTGGCGTAAAAATAGCCGAACGGGTGCCGATAATGACTAGCGCGCGGCCATTGGCTGCGGCTTCCCATACATCCAGGCGCTCCAGGTCGGTAAGCCCTGAGTGTAGCGCCACTACCGGTACCCTAAAGCGACTCTTAAAGCGCGCCAGGGTTTGAGGCGTGAGGCCTATTTCAGGCACCAACACCAGAGACTGCTTGCCCTTAGCGGCGAGGGCTTCAATTAGCTGAAGGTAGATTTCGGTTTTACCGCTTCCGGTTACGCCTTCAAGTAAGCAAGGATGGTAGCTATCGAGCTTTTCATGCAATACGGCAAGTGCCGAGGCCTGCTCTCTGTTCAGCGGCAGTGATGGTGAGGCCAGCAGGTTGCCGCCAGCGTGCGGTGTGGCGGTTAGCGTGGTTTCCTGGGCACGGGCGAAGCCCTTTTTTTGCAAGGCTAGAAGCTGTTCACGGGTGAAACCATGAGCAGTGATGGCTCGACCAGCCAGCCCATGTGGATGCTGACGCAGCAGGGCATACAGCTCGGCTTGTTTCGGTGCTCGCTGAAGCGGCAGGTCGTCCCCAGGTGATAGCGGCAGCCACAGGGTCTGCGTTCGCCCTCCCATTGGGTGGCCCTGGCGCAGCCGAGCGGGCATGGCCAGCTGCATTGTGTCGCCTAAACTGTGCTGATAATAACGGGCCGCGAAATGGCATAGCCACTGCCAGTCGTTGGGCAGGGGGGCGTCATCGAGCACCTCGCTAATAGCGCGTAGCTTCCCGTGAGGCAGTTCGCTGCCATTGGCAAGTTCTGCCACCACGCCGACCACTTCTCTGCGGCCAAAGGGGACGCGCACTCTAAGGCCTATCTGCCAGCCACAAGCGGGTGGTTGGCGTGTTGGTAAATAGTCAAATAAACGCCGCAGCGGTGATGGTAGAGCGACTTTTAGCACTTGAAAAGGTGCTGTGGACCCGCCTTGAGGGCGTGCCTGGTTAGAAACAGAGTCGGACAATTGGCCTCCGGCGTTTAGTTTGCTAGAATGCGCGGCCGCTCTGAATCTATAGGATGGAGCGGTTAACCGGTTAGCAGTTTTTTCAAACCCGTATGCGGTGCTTGGCAACGGATCAGGTGGCGGCATACAGCTCATGAGGCTCAAGATGAAACAAGGTATCCACCCGAATTACAACACGGTCACCGCTAGCTGTTCTTGCGGTGCAAGCTTCCAGGTTGGTTCTACCTCTGGTCAGGACTTCTCTCTGGACGTGTGCTCCAACTGCCACCCGTTCTACACTGGTAAGCAGAAGCAAGCGACCACTGGTGGCCGTGTAGAACGCTTTAACAAGCGTTTCGGCGCTGCCGTTAAGCGCGGCTAATCCTAACGGATTTGCGCTGCTGCAAACACACAATGTGTTTGCAATATAAGCCCACGCTACGGCGTGGGCTTTTTATTCTCAGAGGCACGCTTTTTCCATTTTCCTTTCCCTTCCTTACCTGATAGGCCTTTTGAAGGCTTATTCTACCTAGTAATGATGCATCCATGGATGCTTCTAGCAGATGCTTAAAATAGATACTTGTCCACAGCCGCTTCTGCACAGGCAGGCCTGTGGAAAAATTGGTTTTTTATAATTTTTAATGGAATTTATTTTCATAAATGCCGCATTGCATCAATAAGCAAACCTTTATGGCTATCGCGTTCATTTATAAGTTGCAGCAAATGGTGTTGAAAAGTTACGAACATGTTGGAAACGGGGTTGAAACAACTGTTTTTCTGCAAAGTTTACTACGTGCTTGAGGCGCATGGGTTTTTTCTATATTCTGGAGTGACTTTTCTACTTTAGGCTGATTGGACCTTGACCATGATGGATGCAAATAAGCAAGCGGCTTTGGATTATCACGCTAAACCGATTCCCGGTAAGCTGTCTGTGGAGTTAACCAAACCCACAGCTACCGCGCGTGATCTGGCGCTGGCGTATAGCCCTGGCGTTGCTGAGCCGGTTCGCGAAATCGCCCGTGAGGCGGAAAACGCGTATCGCTACACTGGTAAAGGGAATCTGGTCGCTGTCATTTCTGACGGAACTGCCATTCTAGGTCTTGGTAACCTTGGTCCGCTGGCCAGTAAGCCGGTTATGGAAGGTAAGGGCGTACTGTTTAAGTGCTTTGCAGGCATTAACTCAGTCGATATTGAAGTGGATGCTGAAAGCCCTCAGGCGTTTATCGATACGGTGGCGCGTATTGCGGATACCTGGGGTGGTATTAACCTGGAAGATATCAAAGCACCCGAGTGCTTTGAAATCGAAAAAGCCTTGATTGATCGCTGCAGTATTCCAGTATTTCACGATGATCAGCATGGTACGGCCATTGTGACCGCTGCCGGTATGCTTAATGCGCTGGATATTGCCAATAAGCGCATTGAAGATGTGAAGATTGTTTGCATGGGCGCGGGGGCAGCAGCGATTGCCTGCATGCGTTTGCTAGTGTCTTGTGGCGCGAGTAAAAAGAATTTGGTGATGCTTGATCGTCGCGGTGTTATTCACGCTGATCGCGATGGCATTAACGAGTATAAAGCTGAATTCGCCCGCCATACCAATATGCGCACGTTAGACGATGCCATCGACGGTGCTGATGTGTTTATTGGTCTTTCAGGCCCAGGGCTGCTTTCTGCCGAGCAAGTGAAAAAAATGGCCGCAGACCCGGTTATTTTCGCCTGTACTAACCCAGATCCGGAAATTCACCCGGCTGTGGCCCGCGAGGCACGTCCTGATGTGATCATGGCCACCGGTCGTTCGGATTTCCCGAATCAGGTAAATAACGTATTGGGTTTCCCGTTTATTTTCCGAGGTGCTTTGGATGTTCGGGCGACACGCATTAATGAAGCCATGAAGCTGGCTGCTGTCCACGCCCTGAAGGATCTAGCTCGAGAGCCGGTACCCCAAGAAGTGTTAGACGCCTACGAGCGCACTGAGATGAGCTTTGGGCGTGAGTACATTATCCCGACGCCGGTCGATATTCGCCTGCTTGAGCGAGTTTCTTCGGCGG
>NZ_JABUZF010000009.1:0-1958 GCF_014897885.1 Halomonas sp. 3D7M
GTCAGGCACTTATTAAACAAAAAACGCAGCCTAGGCATAATACCTAGGCTGCGTTAATAGTTTAAATACCATAATCTCGTTCGACTTTGGCAATGCGCGTCTTAAAGTGCTGGTACCACTGCTGATGGCCTAGTCGCTGAGCTTCCTGATGCTCAGCGTGGGCTTTCCACGCTTTTATTGAGGCCAAATCAGCCCAGTATGACACCGTCACACCCACTTCATTTCGGGCAGACTCTACCCCCAAGAATCCCGGCTGCTGTGCTGCAAGTTCAACCATTCTTGCCGCCATTGCGTCATAGCCGATATCGATCTCGGTGCGTTGCGAGGTAAAAATAACGGCGTAGTAAGGCGGCTCGGGCGTGTTAGCAATACTAGGCATAGCATCACCACTTTGGTACGCGCCGGGTGCGGCATCAGTCATTTACAAATACCTATTATAAAGCGCTATTACAAAGAGCTATTATAAAGAACTATTGAACATAATAACCACTGACTCGCCACTCACCATTTTCAAGATGAGGTGTTACGGTTTCTATTCCTCTCGCTTTATTTTCAAACCGAGTATGGAAGATAAAAACCATATAGTCGCCATCTGGCGCACCCGGCATAGATCGGTAGTGAGAGACTTGCACTTGTCGACGTGATTCTACCGGCCCAAACTCATTACGTGCTAACTCAATAATGCGTCTAAGCATGCTAGGCGATAGCGGCGTTTTTAGTAGCGGCGATGAGCTCTCCCAGGCTTGTTCAACCTCACCATTATCAATTGACTCTAACCACGCGAGCGCCGCTGATTCAGCCGTATTTGCAAACGCCTGAGTATAGGTGACTAGGCTAAACAGTATCGCAGCAAGAAGGAAAGCAGGTGATTTGGGCATGGCAGACTCTGTGACGGCTTGGTGGCTTTTACCTGTTAAGTGATTATCGGACAATGACCGAATTTCTTTAGGAACGAACCACATAACAGCAAAACGAAGGGGGAAAATTCTTCTGGATTCTCCCCCGTCACTGCTGCGTCGACCGTCAGTTAACCGCCTAACGACAGTACTTAATAACCCACGTAATAGCCTAATACCAGCGCTGCCCAGCACATAACGTAAACCAGCACCAACAAAGGAGTAATAACACGCAGCCACTGTGCATAAGAGACCCGGCCTAGCGCCAGCATGGCAAGGGTGCCACCAGACGTTGGTACAATCAGGTTAGTCAAACCATCCCCCACCTGGAATGACGTGATCATTAATTGACGGCTCATGCCAATTAAGTCTGCCAAAGGAATCAAAATCGGCATGGTAACCAATGCTTGGCCCGATCCGCCCGGAATAAACAGGTTAATCACGCCTTGAATAACACTTGAAGCGACAGCCGCCACGGCGGTAGGCATATCCCCCACCAGAGAGCTAAGGGAATTAACAATCGTATCGATAATCTGGGCATCTTTAAGGATGACCTGAATAGAGGCTGCAACACCAATCACTAAGGCACCGGCGGTTACCGATGAGGCGCCTTCCATCATCTGTCTTACCAGCGCATTGGCTCCCAGGCCGTTAGTGAGTCCAATAACAATCGCCATCAGCAAGAACATGGCGGCAATTTCATTGATGTACCAACCACGAGTAAACACACCGATCAGCATAATAATCAGGCCAGCAATAAAAATGGCTAATGTAATGATGTTCTGGCGGGTCAACGTATAGTCTTCGAGACGCTTGGTTAACTCGGCAGGGTTGTCATCGTGGTAGTCCATTTTGACAACGTAACGGCAGATAAAAAGCGTCAAGGTAGCCAGGCACGCAACAACCATCAGCGTACGTAACCACCAGCCTGAAAACGTAGGTAATTCACCAATACCTTGCGCAACGCCAACGGTGTATGGATTGATCGGCGACAAAGCGAAACCAATGCCGATGCCCCCCACGGCCATCACAACACCGACTAAGCGAGAGCAGCCAATGGCA
>NZ_JABUZF010000162.1:0-16825 GCF_014897885.1 Halomonas sp. 3D7M
GAGCGGGTGGAGTAGCCGTTGGTGGCGTGGGGCACCGATTGGTGCAGGCAGTAGAGCACGTGCTGGCGGCGGCTCATCAGCCCGGCATTGGGCTGGCGAGGCGGCAGCGGCCAGCCGCCTTTCAGCCGTGCCATACCGGCCACGAAAGCCTGGAAGTCACGCTTGGGCTTGTCGAATTTCACGCCGCGGGCCTGCAGGCTCTCCAGGGCGCGCAGGGTGTCGGTGAGATTGCCCTGGCGATAGAACCACTGGCTGGCGGTGGCGTAGTCCACCTGGCTGACATCGCGCAGCTTGACCGGCTTTGTCCCAACAGCTGTAGGTGGATTCTGCTCCCTCTTCAACGCTTTCACCATCGGCTCAACATGGGCAAACATCAGCATTGAGCTGTTAGCCTGGGAATATTTCCTATAACTATCCTTGCCCCCCTCTTCTCTTACAGGAGATAGAAGACCCAGCTTTAAAAAAATTGAAGTTAACGCTTCGCGAAACTTAGCCTCATACCTCTCACCGTAGTGAAAAGCACTGACTCCCCACTTATGATTCTCATCAGCAACAAGCTCTCCCTCACCATACTCAATATTATTAACGCCTGGCATTTTTTCTTCTAAGTAGGTATACATTTCTTGAAGAAAACCGTTGGCGCGGCTCACTTGTTCGTCACTAACTTTCTCTATTTTCCTCCCGCCCTCAGAATCTAGATGATTTGTCCAATAAACTTTATTCAACACCACCCTATCGAAACCTAATCCTTTACCAATAGCACTAGCTAATCTATCAACCCCCCTTTTCCATAGCTGCATTTTCTTTTCAGAATACGCATTCACCAATCCTTTCGGCTTCTTTCCCTTTAAGCCTCGGGCATGCTCCGTGGACAGAGTTGCTAACCCAGAACCGCATTGGACTAAATTAAATCTCTCATCAATCAAGTCAATAACGAGAACATCAAAACCATTTCTCTCTACAGCGCTGATGATCGACTTATCCATGTCATACCTGACCATTCTTTTTTGGAATGGTGAGGTGATATTTTCGAGAATCGAACCGTCTACAAATGATGGCGAAGAAATGCTTCCCAAACTACTCCTAGCATAGTACCCAGACAGTTCAACAGAGCTCCCAATCATTGGACTAATAGCATCACGAGACACGCAACTGCCAAAAATTAGCACACTAGGTGAGCCGAGCATTTTACTCGTAATATCAATTGCTTCTGGTTCTTTTTGCTTCGGCGCTGGCAGCTTCAGTGACCTCTGAAGGGCTGTGGCCAAGCTTGCGGCACTCCCAGCCTCAAAGCTCACTACGCCATCAAAATTGGCGGCGTATTCGGCCAAGGGCGCTACGTCAGAGACCACCAGCCGCTTGCCGTAGGCCAGGGCCTCGGCGGCTTTCATGGGCGGCACTAACTCACAAACCGGCAGCTTTTTACGGGGGATCACCACGGCGTCCAGCAGGGCGTAGTAGTCCGCAACGCGCTCATGCGGCACCCGCCCGACCTGAATCAGCCAGGGTGGGGTTTCCTTAAGGCCGGTATCGGCTATGTCGGCAGCTGAGGCACCGCTGTTGTTTTTCAGACTCTCGTATTTGAGAGTAAGAGGCTGGCTATCACCGACCAGCAGCAGCTTGAGCTTTTCGCCACTTTGCACCAGTTCGGTGCAGGCATCGAGCAGTAGATCCAGACCTTCATAGGGGCTGAAGCTGCCGATGTAGCCCACTACCTTTTCGTTATCTGCAATCCCTAGCTTGTTTTTCAGAGAGGTAGGGGCCGGTTTTATTTCTGGCAAAACGCTAACGGCATTCGGCACAATACCAATACGGCTTTTCTCAACACCGCGATTTACTAGCTCTGCCTTCATTGGCGCGTTCAGGGTAAACACGCCTTGGGCCTGTTGGGTGACGAAGGTGTCGCGTTCGGCCTCTTGTTTGAAGGCTGGCTGCTGGCAGTAGCCTGGCTCCCTTGCTTCTCTAGAAAGTTCCCAGAAACCACGCACTTCACTGTAAAACGGCAGGCCTAGCTGTTTGGCTGCTACCCAGGCTGGTAAACCACATATCCAGTTAGACGCTGCCAGTACCGCGCTGGGGCGGTAAATACGGAACAGGGTAACCAAGCGCTTTACGCTGGCAGCCATGTGAGCGGCGTCCCCCTGTGGTACTTCGCCCTTTAGCCAGCGGGTATGAATATAGCGTACGCCTTCAAGCGTTGTTTCTGGTTCAATTTGCATGGGTGCTTGTTGAAGTTCCCATGGGCGGCCTGGGCGTACAAAACATAAGGCTTCCAAGCCGTGATCATTCAGCGCTTTGGCAATACCCTGCGTGCGGATGGCATAACCATTACTGGCATAACTTTGACCATGGCTCACCACATAGGCAATACGCCCTTCAACAGGTTGAGCAATGGGCGTTGATGTTTGACTGGCTAAGCGTTGAGCGTGGTTGAGCAGATCGTCCATAATATTCCGGTGCGTGGTAAATGGAGAATGACTGAGTGACGTGTGAGGGCGTTTACCCTAAAAGCCCTACTGCGTCGATCACACTTTCCTTAGCACGCACCTTTTCTACGTTCTGAATAAAGCCGTTGTGTTTTACCAGCACACACACCACATCTGCCTGGGTGAGCGCTTCTTCCAGGGTGGCTAGGGTAGTGTTTTCACCCTGTAGCTTTTCCGGCAGCTTAGTGATATTGGGTTCTACCACTTGTAAACGGCAGCCAAGAGCGGCTACTTGCTCTGCAATGCCTAGGGCGGGGCTTTCGCGCAAGTCGTCGATATCCGGTTTAAACGCCACCCCCAGGCAGGCTACGGTTAGGTCGCTACGACGTGCTTTGGGGTTTTGCTGGTGGTAAGCCTCTAACGCCTCTTTTACTCGGCCTAATACCCATTGGGGCTTGGCATCGTTAACTTCACGGGCGGCACGCACAATTTTGGCTTGCTCTGGGCAGGCATCTACAATAAACCAGGGATCTACGGCAATGCAGTGACCACCTACACCAGCACCCGGGGTCAAAATATTGACACGCGGATGGCGGTTGGCCAGGGCAATCAGTTCCCACACGTTAATATCTAGCTCATGGCAGATGGTGGAAAGCTCATTAGCAAAAGCGATATTCACATCGCGGAAGCTGTTTTCAGTGAGCTTGGCCATTTCTGCCGTGCGGGCGGTGGTGGCAACACACTCCCCTTCCACGACGATTTGGTAAAGCGCACAGGCGGCTTCGGCACACTTCGGCGTCATGCCGCCAATCACGCGGTCATTTTCTACCAATTCACGAATCACATGGCCGGGCAACACACGCTCAGGGCAGTGAGCAATGCGAATATCCGACGCTTCACCATGGGTTTGTGGGAAAGTGAGATCGGGCCGCGCTTCGGCTAGCCACGCGGCCATTTGTTCTGTTGCGCCAATAGGGCTGGTAGATTCCAATACCACTAAGTTGCCCGCTTTCAGTACTGGGGCAATGGATTTCGCAGCCGCTTCAATGTAGCTGAGATCTGCTTTGTGATTTTGACCGTTTTCATCTGTGTGGAACGGCGTTGGCACCGCCACCATAAAGGCATCCGCCGGTTCAGGCGTGGTGGTTGCACGTAAGTAACCTTCAGTAACGGCGGCATGCACAACCATGTCTAGCTCTGGTTCTACAATATGGATGTCGCCATTGTTGATCGTGTCGACGGCATGTTGGTTAACATCTACACCAATTACCTTTTTCTTACGTGAGGCGAAAACTGCGGCGGTAGGCAAGCCGATATAGCCCAGACCAATCATGGAGATAGTGTCGAATTGCATGTTTCATTCCTTGATAAAATTTATTAGCCACGGACCCTCACGGACGACACGGACAAAACCATAAATACTTTTTAGCTTTTAAGTTTTTAAGTTTTTAGGTTGCTTTTGACCTTGTCCGTGTTTTCCGTGAGCGTCTGTGGCAAAAAAGTTGTCAGCTTATGAGCTTGCTAGCACGTCGCGGATGCGTTGGCAGGCTTTGCCGTCGCCGTAGGGGTTGTGGGCGTAGCTCATCGCTTGGTAGGCGTCTTCATCGTTTAGCAAACGGGTAAGTTCACTGGTGATGGTGTCTACGTTGGTGCCTACTAGCTTAACGGTGCCTGCTTCTACGGCTTCGGGGCGTTCCGTCGTGTCGCGCATTACCAATACGGGCTTACCTAGCGACGGTGCTTCTTCTTGAATACCACCGGAGTCGGTCAAAATGATATGCGCTTGGTTCATCAGGTAAACAAATGGCAGGTAATCTTGTGGTTCAATCAGGTGAACGTTATCTACCTTGGCCAGCAGGCGGTTAACCGGCTCACGCACGTTGGGGTTGAGGTGCACCGGATAGAGAATTTGGGTATCTGGGTGGCGTTCAGCGGTATCTGCCAGTGCTTGACAGATACGCTCAAAACCACCGCCAAAACTTTCACGTCGGTGGCCGGTCACCAGAATCAGCCGCTTGCTTTCATCCAGCATAGGGAAGCGTTTGGCCTGTTCAGCAGCAAGTGACGGGGTCGTTTCTAGCTTATGCGCAACTTCAAGCAGCGCATCAATCACGGTGTTACCGGTTACGTGGATGGTGGTTGGGTCAATGCCTTCATCGAGCAAGTTTTGCTGCGACGTGGACGTGGGTGCGAAATGCACGGCGGCCAGGGCACCGGTTAACTTACGATTGCCCTCTTCAGGCCAAGGGGAGTACAAATTACCGGTCCGCAGCCCTGCTTCTACGTGGCCCACCGTAATTTGCTGGTAGTAACAAGCAAGCGTGGTGGCAAAGGTGGTGGCGGTATCACCGTGAACCAGTACCATATCTGGCTTAAAATCTTCCAGTACTGGTTTTAGCCCTTGCAGAATGCCACAGGTTACATCGTTGAGGTCTTGACCCGGCTTCATGATATTGAGGTCATAGTTTGGGGTCAGTTCGAAAAGTGCCAGTACTTGATCCAGCATTTCGCGGTGTTGAGCAGTAACGCACACCCGAGCTTCAAAGCGTTCATCCGTGGCGAGCTGTAGCGCCAACGGGGCCATTTTGATGGCTTCCGGGCGGGTACCGAATACGGTCAGTACTTTCATTCCTTGCCTTCTTTTCAATCGGTTATCGTTTTAGCTTGCGATGTCACTACCGTGCAGTTTTTGGCAGCGATGTTGCACTATTCCTTGCTTAGCTACCGTACTTAACTGGCATCTTGCAGGTGATATTCCAGCTCTTGGCAGCGGCGGTAGTAATATTCCAGCAGTGCTTGGGTTTCTGCTAGCTGCTTGGCAACAGGGGTATTGTCAACGCTGCGCGGTGCCGTTTTGATGGCCTGGCCTGGATTACCTAACTTTTGTTCACAAATACGAACATTAACATCAAAAAGGCTTTTGCCATATTGGGAAGCGGCATTTTGGTAAAGTTTAATTGCGTTTTGATAGTCGCCCTGGTTAAAAGCGGCATGGGCGCGTTTAACGAGATCTTTTTCCATGGTTGGCTCGTGGTTAAGTTGTAAGATGAAGGTTAGTCAAAATGCATCACCTAGCCTTCCACTCTTAGGCTGTAAGCATTGGGGAGCGTTAGCCATTGACCGGGGCGCTGACGGGTTTCAAGCAGTTTATCCCAGCTTTCTTTCAAACTGGTTTCCTGCGGGTGCTGGTTACCTTCCAGCACCATATCCAGCCGCTGGGTGGGCAGTTGTTGTAGCAATAGGGCTAGTGCTATTTCGCGGCTGTGGCCGGCCTGCGGTAGGTCTTCGCCGACTATTACCAATACCCGGGCGTTATCGGATAGCCATTGATTAAGTCGCTGCAGCGTAGGCGCTACTGCGTAGAACAGCGCGTTTTGCCCATTCGCTTGGCACTCTACCCAGGGGGCATACACTGTATTAACGGCCCTGGCCGTGCCTTTATTGTGTAGACGTTGCTTTAAGGCTTCGCTGGCCGCGTTTTGGTGCTCAATGCTGACAATGGCTTGTGGTAGGTCCGCATGAGAGAGCGTGACTTCGTTCTCTGTTGATTCGCGCTGGCTACTTTGGAGCCTAGGTGCTTGTGAACGGGTGTTGAGCATCCCCTGCGCCAGCAGCTCTGTGGTGTTCGCACTACCCAAAACGACGACAACATCATGCTGGGTGGCGTCGTAGTGCTCTAGCAATGCTACCGCATAGCCGGGAGGCAGCTGAGTACTTACCGGGCGCTGGCCATGCTGTAGGTAGTGCGTTAGTGCGTGTTCATCGCGCTGCTGGCGGGCACTGCGCGTGACATGTTGGCCAAGGGCGTTGGTGGTTTGCTGAATGTAGCTGCGCTGTTCGCCGAACAGGGACTCCAGCTTGCTTTCCAGTTGCCCAAAGCGTTCATGACTTTGTTGTAACGTGGTGAGCTGTTCGCTGAGCTGACTGATGGTGGTATCTTTTTCTTTTAGCGTTTGCTGGGCTTCTGTTAATTGGGCTTGAGACTCTTCGTGCTGCTTTTTGCGATTGGCAAAATAGTTTTTGTATTTTTCGCGCTCTTCTTCACTTGCCTTTAGCTTTTCTTCCAGACTGGCCGCCTGCTCTGCCTTAACTGCCAGTTCATTTTGCAGGCTTTTTAGCTTTTCAGCGCGCTCTTCTGCTTGCTGCTTGCGGCCTACAAACCAGCCGTGGGTTTCTTCAAATTTATGCTGCAGTTCTTTATGGGCTGTTTTTTCCGCCTGACGCTGCTCTTCTACTTGTTTTAGCTTGCTTTCAGTAGCCGCCAGCGTTTGCTGCGTATTGGCCTGTTGCTGTTGGGCCTGTTCCAGCTGCTTTGCCGTTTCACTCTGTGTTTGCTGATGCTGTTGGCTTGCTTTCTGCGCTTGGTTTAGCTGTTTTTTCAGCGTTTCGTTGTCTTCTTTCAGTTGCTGACACTGGGCGTGAACTTCAGCCAGCTGGTTCGCTTTCTCTTTCAGCTGCGCTTGTGCTTGCTGCGCCGTTTCTTCCGCCTTTTGCTGGTGTTTTTTGCTTTGCTGTTGGCTAGCTTCTAGCTGTTGCTGGCGTTCTTGCAGCTGCTGTTTCAGAGCTGCTGTTTCTTCTTGCAGGCTTAGCAGCTGATCTTTCAGGGGATGACGAGTGAGTTGCCAATGCGGCCAGTCTGGGTCTTGCTGATCGACGTCTGTGATATCGAATCCTGCTTCTGCCAGTTGTTGCAGAATGTCTTTTGCCGCAATGCTGCCCTGATAATAGGGTTCTGGGTTGGCATATAGGTGCAATTGCTGAAACTGGTTGAGCTGGCCTGTTTCAATCAGCTCGTTGAGGATGGCCCCCTCTTCCCCCGGTGTTTGCAGCACCAGCTGGGCCCGTTCCCCTTGGGCTGGCCCGTAGTCGGCTAGCAGCTGGGTTGGGGTAAGGGTGGCCACACTGTGCGTTGCTGTGGTTTTCAACCCTGGGAAAAGGCGCTTAAGCCCTGTGGCTGGGCGCAGGCTATTCGCTTCGGGCAGGTTATATTCATACAGCTGAGTGTTGGCCGAGCTTGGCGTGACAGCGGCTTCCACAATGGTAAGAGTGGCGTCACCTGCTGCTTTGTGACGCAGCTGATGTGCCAACATAGGGTTTGGTTCTACCAGTACAATGCGCGTGGCACCACTTTTTCGCCACTGGGGGAGTTCACTTGCTTGGCCAGCCCCTATATGAAGAATCATCGACATGATGTTGGTTTACCCCTTTTCAACCGGTTGCTGTATTGGCGCGGGTAGCGAGGCCAAGGCACCCGGCCGGGTGGCTCTGTTTTCCTTCTGGCCATAACGGATATAGTGAACCAGGGGGTTCAGGCCACTATCTGTTACATCTTGGTAGTAAAGCAGGTACCAACTAGTATCAAATACTTCGCTGGGATTACGACCTTCGTACGCACCCATCGTGAGGTAGTGTTCGATGGGGTCTATGCCAGCTTCCGCAATATCGGGATAGGCCTGCAGGTACCATTCCACATCAAACAGGCCAGAGTGAGCCACCTGTTTTTTTTGCTGCTGAAGCTGTTCAGCACGCACCTTTTTATTCTTTTTGCCATGGCTATTAAGCGGGCTGACCAGCTTCCAGCGGGGGCTTTTGGTAATACTGTTAAGCTCTTTGCTTAGCTCATAAATACGCCGGTTGGCTGACGCTAGGGCCAAGGCGCCTTCTCGTTCGGCAAGCTGGTATTTGTGCTCCCAGTCTGACTGGTGCTTTTTGGCCGCTGCCAGCTGGTTTTTGACTTCTGACATATTACCGTTCAAGGCTTTGTTACTGCGCTCTAGGCCTTCCATTATTTCTCGCAGCTTGGCGAGGCGGCGTTGTAACAGCTGATTCTCTTTCTGGCTGGCATGATGTGCGTTAACGCTGTGCTGGTGCTGGTGTTCGCTGTATTTAAGCTGGGATTCTCTTCTGGCAAGTTCTTTTTCTTGCTCTTTCACTTGTAGGAACTTGGCCTCGAATGCTTCCTGCACTAGGTGCAGTTGCTGTAGAAGTAGCTGGTTTTCGTGTTCTACAGTTGAAAGGCTGGCTTCTGCTTCCTGCTGTGCTTCTCTATGCTGGCCTTCCAGGGCTAATTTTTCAGCTTTCGTTTGTGCATGGGCAGCTTGCTCTTTTTGCAGCATTGCCTTTTGCTTTTCAGCAGCTTCACACTGTTTTAGAAGCTCCGTTTTTTGGGCCTGTAGATCTGTGAGCTGTTTTGCTTGGTCTTCATGGGTAGCGTTTAACGCCGTTAGCTGATGCGCTAGGGTAGATTTTTCAGCGTTAATCTTGGTAAGCGCCAGCTGCTCTTTTTTTAGTGCGCTTTGGAGCTTTTCTCGCTCTGCGTTAACTTCTTTGATGATGGATTGGTCTTTTTGCTGAGCTTGCTTGAGAGCTGCATGCGCTATCTCAAGTTTCTGATGTGCTTTTTGATATGTTTCTAACTGGCGTTGCAGGTTTACCTTTTCGGAGGCAGCTTCTTTACCTGCCGTTATGTAGCGCTCCAGTTCTTCTTGCACTAGATGCAGCTGCTCTAGCAACAGTTGATGCTCTTCACTGGCATTATTGAGTACGATTTCCTGCGCTTTTTTTGCCGCCTGAAGCGTGGTGTGTTCTTTTTCTAGCGTAGCGTTTGATGCTTTGAGTGCCGCGTGATCGGCCTGTTCTTTTTCCAGTTGGCGCTGAAGCGCTTCACGTTCGGCTTGAACATTATTGATAGCCGTTTGGTCTTTTTGCTGTGTTTGCAGCAGGTTAGTATGCTGCGTTTCCAACGCTTGGTACTCTTTTTTCAGTGCTTTATGCGCTTGTGCTAGCACTTGGCTGCTTTCACACTGCTGGAAAAGTGCCGTTAGTTCTGAATAAAGGTGATCAATTTCTTGTATTGGTGGAGTTGCTGGCTCACCAATGGGCAAGGTGCACGCTTCCAGCTGCGCCAGTAACAGTGGCAGTTCCTGGCTTTGATGACCCGCCAGGGTCGCCAGCATCCAATAGTAAGGGTTGGCTTCTGCTGGCGGGTATTGGCTATCTGACTGTTGGCCTTCAGGCAATTCAATCTGCTGCTGCCAGTGGTTCTCCAACGTGATGGCACTTTGTGACAGGTGTTGGCGGGCAGCATCGATATTGATGAGCACCACTTGCTTTCGGTTAGCCTTGAAGCACTCTATCATCGCCTTGGTGTGAGCTACCCATTGTGTCAGCACTTCTGTGGGTGCAGCTCCCTGCTCCATGGCGCTTACCAGCGCTTGTTGGGGGCTGGCGTACGCTAACAGTAACTTTCCTTCTGCAGGCATTTCGCTTATTGGGTCAACGCTATGTTGCTTTGACTCATTCGACGTTGGGGTTACACAACCTAAGGCTTCCAGCAAAGGTGCCAGGCATTGCCAGTTGCTATAGGGGGTTGTGCCGAAAGTCACTGTCATTCAAGAAAGCTCCGTTTTTCACTTATCACGACGTAAAGAGAGTGGTTCAGACAAATGTTCTGGCATCTTTGAAGCGTGCACCTAGGGCATCCTTTTCTGAGACCCCAGGCTGTTTGTTGTCCACCAGCGGCCAGTCTATTGCTAACGTGGGGTCATCCCAGCGAATACAGTATTCATCGCCTGGGTTGTAATAATCGGTACATTTGTACTGGAACTCAGCTTCTTCACTGGTCACGTAGAAGGCGTGGGCAAAGCCTGGTGGCACCCAGAGTAATTGCTTGTTCTCTGCGCTCAGCATTGCGCCTACCCATTGGCCAAAGGTGGGGCTGCTTTTGCGTAAGTCTACCGCTACATCAAACACTTCCCCCCGGGTCACACGGACTAGCTTGCCTTGGGGCTTTTCAAGCTGGTAATGCAAGCCGCGTAAAATGCCATGGCTGGAAAGGCTGTGGTTATCCTGAACGAAGGTATGGTTGCCGCAGTGCTGTTCAAATTCAGATTGGCGGAAGGTTTCCATGAAGAAGCCGCGTTCATCGCCGAACACTTGAGGGGTGAGCAAGACCACTTCTGGTATAGCGAGTTTTTCGTATTGCATAGCGGGTAGACCACCTAAATTAGCTGCGTTTTAATTGGCCACGGACACTCACGGAAAACACGGACAAGGTCAAAAGCAACAACCAATAAAGTCAAAAACCAATAAAGAGTTTAAGTTTTTGTCCGTGCCGTCCGTGAGGGTCCGTGGCTAGATATTATCGCTTGGTTGTCAAAAGGCGTTGTAGGTACTGGCCGTATTGGGTTTTCGAGAGCGGTTTTGCCAACGTTGCAAGGTGTTCATCGCTTACCCAGCCTTGCTGCCAAGCAATCTCTTCTAGGCAGGCAATTTTAAGGCCTTGACGGTGTTCGATAGTTTGCACGTATTGGCTGGCATCTAGCAGGCTGTCGTGGGTGCCGGTGTCTAGCCAGGCAAAGCCACGGCCTAGGCGTTCTACGCGTAGGTCGCCACGTTCAAGGTAAGCGTTATTAACGCTGGTAATTTCCAGCTCGCCGCGCTCGGATGGTTTTACGCTTTTGGCAATTTCCACAACGTCGTTGTCGTAGAAATAAAGACCCGTGACGGCGTGCGCTGACTTCGGTTTAGCGGGCTTCTCTTCAATGGAGATCGCTTTGCCATCTTCACAGAACTCCACCACGCCAAAGCGTTCAGGGTCTTTTACCAGGTAACCAAATACGGTGGCACCGCTGGGCTGTTTGTCAGCACGTTTTAGCTGCTCAGAAAAGTGCTGACCGTGGAAGATGTTATCGCCCAGCACTAAGCACACGGGGCTGTCGCCAATAAACTCTTCCCCAATAATAAAGGCTTGGGCTAGGCCATCGGGGCTTGGCTGTTCGGCATATTGCAGGTTGATGCCAAAGTCTTCCCCGCTACCCAGTAGGTTTTGATATTGGGGTAAGTCTTCAGGGGTAGAGATAATGAGAATATCGCGGATACCCGCCAGCATCAGCACTGAAACGGGGTAGTAAATCATTGGCTTGTCGTACACCGGTAATAGCTGTTTTGACACGCCACGGGTGATGGGGTGCAGGCGAGTGCCTGAACCACCGGCGAGAATGATGCCCTTTCTCTGTGTTGATTGGCTCATACTGGCCCCCTTGCTGTGTTACAGAATATAAGTTTAGCCACGGCCCTTTGCGGAAAGCACGGACAAAACCTGTTTTGCCACGGACACTCACGGAAAACACGGACAAGGTCAAAAGCAACAACCCAATAACAAATAAAGGGTTTTGTCCGTGTCGCCGGTGGCGAATAACGTTTTTTTTAATTACTGAGATGTTCTTTCAGTGTCAGAGCTAATTGGCTTTGCCAGGTGGGCATGGTGATGCTTAGTGCGCTTTCTAATTTGCCTAGCGCCATGCGTGAGTTCAACGGGCGTTGGGCGGGCGTTGGGTATTCTGCCGTGGGGATGCCAGCGGTGCTTTCGGGGGTAATCGCGAGGGTTTCCCCTGCTTCACGGGCTTGGTTGAAAATTTCGCTGGCGAAGCCGTGCCAGCTGGTTTCTCCGCGTGGAGCAAGATGATAAACCCCTGACGGTATATTGATGGTCAGTGGTGAGCCTTGCGTGGTGAATGCCAGCGCAGTGACTTGAGCGATTAGCCGTGCTGGCGTAGGCGCGCCGATTTGATCATTAACGATGCTCAATGCATCCCGTTCACGGCCCAGGCGTAACATAGTTTTCATAAAGTTGTTGCCACGGGCGGCGTATACCCAGCTGGTGCGAAAAATCAGGTGGCTGGCACCGCTGTTAACCACCACTTCATCCCCTTCTAGCTTGGTTTGGCCGTATACGCTTAACGGGCCAGTGGGGCTGTCTTCTTGCCAGGGGGGTTCGCCGTTGCCTGGGTAAACGTAGTCCGTTGAGTAGTGCACCAGGGGAATGCCCTGCTTCGCTGCATATTCCGCTAATTGCGCGGGTAGCTCGGCATTTAGGCGTTTAGCCTGCTGTGGCTCGCTTTCGGCTTTATCCACTGCTGTATAGGCCGCTGCATTGAGGATTAAGCCAGGCTGGTGTTTGGCAAGGTAAGCCTCTACTGCATCGGCGTTGGTTAAATCGAGCTCTTGGCGGGTCGGGGCCAGGATAGTGCCGAACGGGGCAAATTGGCGCTGGAGTTCAAAGCCAACCTGGCCGTTACCGCCGGTGATGAAGATATTCATGAAATACTACCTAGTCGTTGACCTTGGTAGCTACCGTCTTGCACACGTTTCCACCAGGTTTCGTTGGCGAGGTACCACTGCACGGTTTTGCGTAGGCCGGTTTCGAAGGTTTCTTCTGGCGCCCAGCCGAGTTCTCGTTCAATTTTGCTGGCATCAATGGCGTAGCGTACGTCGTGGCCGGGGCGGTCGGTCACGAAGGTGATGAGCTCACGGTACGACTGCTCTTGTGGCACTAGTTCTTGAAGCAGGTCGCACAGTGTTTCAACAACGGTAAGGTTGGCTTTTTCGTTATGCCCACCGATGTTATAGGTTTCGCCGATTTCGCCTTCTGTGGCCACTTTGATTAAGGCGCGGGCGTGGTCTTCTACATATAGCCAATCGCGGATTTGCTGGCCATTGCCGTATACCGGTAGCGGCTTGCCTGCTAGGGCATTGAGGATCATCAGCGGGATCAGTTTTTCTGGGAAATGGTATGGCCCGTAGTTGTTGGAGCAGTTGGTTACCAGTGTGGGCAGGCCGTAGGTGCGCTGCCATGCGCGCACGAGATGATCAGAACTGGCTTTACTGGCCGAGTATGGTGAACTGGGCGCATAAGGCGTGGTTTCGGTAAAGAGGTCGTCAGTGCCTTCCAAATCGCCATACACTTCATCTGTACTGATGTGATGAAAGCGAAAGGCCTCTGCCTTGGCTGCATCTTGCTGCTGTAGGGTTTTCCAGTACGCGCGGGCGGCTTCAAGCAATACGGCCGTGCCAACCACGTTAGTTTGAATAAACTCAGCGGGGCCGTCGATGGAGCGGTCTACGTGGCTCTCTGCGGCTAGGTGCATCACTACATCGGGCTGGTGCTGTTCAAACAGCTGCTGCATGGCCGGGGCGTCGCAAATATCTGCCTGCACAAAGGTGTAGCGTTCGCTGTCTTCCACGCTTGTCAGTGATTCCAAGTTGCCAGCGTAAGTCAGCTTATCGAGATTAATCACCCGGTGCTGGGTGTTATTGATCAATTCACGCACGACCGCTGAGCCAATAAAGCCGGCACCGCCGGTAACAAGAAACGTTTTAGACATCCGTATTTCCCTTACTATTTTTGCTGATCTGGTATGGTTGGCGGCCCGTCTTGTTGAGCTGCTTGTAATGCTTGGAAATGCTTACGGGCTTGTTCCGCTACTTTACGGCGCTGAACCACATCTTTCTCAATCAGGTGCAGTAGCTTAGGCAGAAACTTTTGTTCTCTTGCTGTTGCTAGGTTTTCCCTCGCAATTTTCAGCTTGTGCCTGCACTCTTTAAGGTGTTGCTGCGCGCCAGGTATGTCTGTTGGCAGCTCCTGTGCACTGGCTGCTTTTTTGCTGGCTCTTTTTGCTGCAGCGGGGTCAGTGCCTTTATTGACACGGGCGGCTTTTTTGGCATCGACATCTTTGTGGTAGTCACTAATCGCGGCTTCAACACTGTCGTACCAGAAGGCCTCGCCATCTTTAATGTAAACACCTGCCTGACAAAGGTCTTTTAAGATGCCTTCAGAGTGCGACACCATAATGATTGAGGCTTGCCCCACTTTAGATTCAAACAGCGCTTTGGCTTTTTCTTTAAAGGCGCGGTCGCCGACGGCGGTTGCTTCATCAGAAATATAGACGTCAAAATCAAACGAGAGTGAGAGGCCAAAGGAAATGCGCGATCTCATGCCAGAAGAGTAGGTGCGAATAGGCTCGTCAAAGGCATCACCTATTTCAGCGAAGTCTTCTACAAAGGCAATCACACGTTTTACTTCGTCGGGCCGACAGCCTTGTGCGCGGGCTACGAATTTTACGTTTTGCCGACCGGTCATATTGCCTTGCATGCCACCTGATAACCCCACTGGCCATGAAACGCGGCTATGGCGTATGACTTCACCGCGTTCTGGGGTGTCCATACCGGCAATCAGGCGCAGTAGTGTGGATTTACCTGCACCATTGGGGCCAATCAACCCGACGCTTACCCCTTGTGGAATGGTCAGGTTGATGTTTTTCAGCACCCAGTCACTGCCGTGGTGGTTGTGGTAGCGCTTGTAGAGATTTTTAACTTCTATCATGTGATTTGCTTTTAGACGTGCTGAGTGGGGAAATTAGTCACTGCCGAACAAATCGCGGGTATACACTTTTTCTGCTACGTCTGCTAATTCGCTGGCCATGCGATTGCTTAAAATTAAGTCGGCTTCCTGCTTGAACGCGTCTAACTCTTTAATCACCCGGGAATTGTAGAAATGATTTTCCTCTAGGGCTGGTTCATAAACAATAACGTCAACGCCTTTTGCTTTAAGGCGCTTCATAACGCCTTGCATGGCGCTGGCGCGAAAGTTATCAGAACCTGTTTTCATAATTAGCCGGTACACACCAACCAAACGTGGGTTGCGCTTTAGCACCGCTTCGGCAATGAAGTCTTTGCGGGTGCGGTTGGCATCCACAATGGCTTGGATCATGTTGCTGGGTACGTCTTGGTAGTTGGCGAGTAGCTGCTTGGTGTCTTTGGGCAGGCAGTAGCCACCATAGCCAAAACTGGGGTTGTTGTAGTGCTTGCCAATGCGTGGGTCTAACCCTACCCCTTCAATGATTTGCCGCGTGTCTAGGCTGTGGGTTTCGGCATAGGTGTCTAGCTCATTGAAATACGCGACACGCATGGCTAAGTAGGTGTTCGCAAACAGCTTGATGGCTTCAGCTTCGGTGCTGTTGGTTAGCAGAATAGGCGCATTTTTTTTGACCGCCCCTTGCGTTAACAGGTTGGCGAATTGCGCTGCTCGCTCGGAACGCTCACCGACAATAATTCGTGAAGGATAGAGGTTGTCGTAAAGCGCTTTGCCTTCACGAAGAAATTCGGGTGAGAAAATTAGGTTCTCTGTCTTGAATTTTTTGCTGGCGCTCGCTGTATAGCCCACCGGCACGGTCGATTTGATTACCATGACCGCGTGGGGGTTTAAGTTGATCACTTGCTTTATGACGGCTTCCACGCTTTGAGTATTAAACGTGTTGGTGCTGGGGTCGTAGTCGGTGGGTGTGGCAATGATGACTATATCGGCATTGGCGTAGGCGTGTTCAGCGTTAGTAGTAGCCGTGAAGTGAAGGTCATCACGCTGAAGAAACTGGCTGATCTCGGTGTCTTCAATAGGTGATTGTTTTAGGTTTAGCTGATCTACTTTTTCTTTAACGATATCTACCGCAGTCACGCTGTTGTGCTGAGCCAGCAGCATGGCGTTTGAAAGGCCTACGTACCCTGTTCCTGCTACCGCAATGTTTTTCATAGGATCTCAAGCATTAACGTTGTGTGACTGATCTTGGGCGGCTGCGCCGCCATTGCTGTACCACCCAGGGTTTTGTAGCGCGTGGTCAGCGAAGCGCACCCATAACCGTTTGATGCACAACTTTTGTAGCGCAGCGTAAGCGTTAGCGCACCCGCGGGTGCAGGGAAAACGCATGAAAACTTTCATACCGCGAGAACGGTTGCCAAGTAGCTTTCATCCAGCGCCGCTTTCTTCTGTTTACGCCGGATACCACCTTTAAAAGATTTTTCCCCTTTTAGATAATTCAGCGCGATATGGCGCACTCTCGCGAGGTTTTCTGCCGCCTGACCACGGTGGATTTTGCAGGCATCTTCACGAAGCGCTACATCCAGGGACCAGTGCAGTTTATTCTCGACGAACCAATGCTGGCGGGCCGCTTCAGCGAGCTTTTTGGCACTTAAATCAGCGGAACTGATGTAGTAACGAATCGTGGGCACGGCAGGCACCTGGCCCTCTTCCTGACGGAAAGACATGACGACACCGACCGTCTTTAATCTAGGCCACTCGTAGCTAAGCTCCTGAAATTCCGGCGTGAATTCACTGACGATGTGATAGCGGGTTTCTTGACGTCCCCGGCTTTTCTCATCCGTGACATAGGCATCACCGTCAAAGTTGACCACCCGAGGCATGGGGAATGCGGTTTCAAAGGCATCGACAAGCTTGGGCTGATTATCCTTGACCGAAAGCAGGTAATCCGCGCCTTTCTGGAGAATGCTCGTCGCAATTTTTTTCTGACATCCCATCGCATCAATGGTCACCAGACACCCTTGCAGATTCAGGAGCTTGAGCAGCTCAGGAATCGCCGTTATCTCATTGGACTTTTCCGCTGTCTTGACCTGACCCAGCACCACCCCATTCGCCGCGCTGAAGGCACTGACCATATGAATGGCACCTTTGCCCTTGCCGCGACAATACGAGCCGCGCAGCGTCTTGCCATCAATGGCCACCACCGCGCCATCAGTGACGTCATGGCAGGCTTTCATCCACTCGGCAA
>NZ_JABUZF010000162.1:16839-17276 GCF_014897885.1 Halomonas sp. 3D7M
ATCCACTCGGCAAATGCGGTTTGGAGCTGCTCGGCATTTACCAGCGCCATCACCCTGGCCAAGGTGTCATGGCTGGGCGGACCCGCCTCAAAATCACCGTATTGACGCAAAAAATCCAGCTTTGCGTGGCCAAAATCCTCGATCTCGTCCCATCCTTCCGCACCACAGATCACCGCGCAGACAGTCAGAAACAGGATATCCGACAGCTGATGCTGCACTTTCCAGGCTTGGCGGAAGTCGGGAACGATCGATAAATGGTGCATAAGAGAGGGTGTCAGCATGAGTCATCCATGAGCAAAAACTGCTAGATGACCACATTAGCTCCTACTGGTAAAGCGCTACAAAACCCGTCGTAGCGCGGTTTTTCATGCGTTTTCCCTGCCCGCGGGTGCAGCGCGAAGTGGTGCTGTTTTGCAGCCACCGGCTTTACAGGGCGG
>NZ_JABUZF010000162.1:17297-18407 GCF_014897885.1 Halomonas sp. 3D7M
CGCCGCCATTGCGGGTGCCTCGGTTTCGCTCGTTCCTCACAACCTCGTTGCAACACACTACATGTACAGATACAACCGTTATTACGTCAGCGCACCCGCGCTACAAAAAACCTACCCTTTAATCCCGGTGGTCTTTCACGATCATGATGATCATGCTGAGGATGAAGGCTAGGAAGATGGTGATGATGGCGAAAACGCTGCTGTTATAAAGCCGGTTAGGCTCTGTGGGGTACTCTGGGAATAGCGGGCTTTGCAACACGCTAACCTGTTTGAGCTGTCGAGCGGCTTCTAAGCGGGTGTTTTCTAGTGCAGCTAGGGCGCTGGAGTAGGTTTCCTGGGCGAACTGGGCCTGTAGTTCTAAGGTTTCATACTCAGCAGAAATGCGGTTAAGCGAATTGCCCGCTGCTTGCGCTAGGCGGTCGCGCTGTTCGACAATTTGGTCGCGCAGCGCTTCGATGCTGCGCTCTACTTGGCGAAGCTCTGAAGATTGCGAGCTTTGGAAACTTGCTAGCGCGTTGCGCTGAGCCTGGAGGCGGGCTAGATCACCTTCAAGCGTAGCGACTACTTGATTGATGCTTTCTACCGTTGATGTTGGAGATACTAAGCCGTATTCGTTTTGGAAATCGAGTAGTTCAGAACGCGTATCGCGAAAGCGCTCTTCTAGACGCACCATTTGCTGTTCTAAGAAACGAACCTGCTCTTCTGCTAGCCTATGACCCATTGCATTCATATGATCCTCACCCGCTTCTAGCAGCAATGATGCCATATCATAGGCGAACTCTGGCGTATAACCCTGGACATGAATATTGAGCACGCCGGCATATTCGTCCAGTTCAACTTCAACTCGACGAAGATAGTAACTATGTAAGTCTTCAATCGGCGCTTCCGCATCACGTAGTTTGGCAAAAAAGTCGCCGTGCTCGTTGTAATGCTGACGAATGCCTAGCTGCTCATCTAATAGTCGCAGCATATCAACTGATAGCAAATGCTCTCGTAGTAGTAATAAATCTGCGGTATTGCCCGCGCCGCCACCCATCAGCGATGACAAGCTAAATTCTGGGGTTGCCACTTGGGGACTTTCTAGCACCACCGTAGCCCGAGATACATAGC
>NZ_JABUZF010000162.1:18452-28582 GCF_014897885.1 Halomonas sp. 3D7M
AACCAGTAAAAACTCACAACAGCAATTGCTAGTAGCGCTACTGTCCAGTGAGGGGATGTTTTCACAAATCGACCTAGGGAACCTTGCATGAATTATTTAGCCTTTAACCGATCAACAAAACGGAGGTGCATTACTAGCCCTAGGGCATTTAATGAAAGCGTGACTAACCAGAAATAGAGCATGCTGGTGCCGTGCACCACTTCATAATTTTCAAAAAAGCCTAAGCGAAGCGTTTCTAACCCATGAGGAATGGGGTTAAGCATTAAGTATTCCAGCAGCCAGTGGGGCAACTGGTTAAGGGGAAGAATGACCCCAGAAATAATGAGCAGCGGCAGCGATAGCATGCGGATCACTCTGCCTACTTCTGGTACTAGTGTTGCGGCAACGGAGGTCACTAACCCCAACCCTAACCCAAGGCACCAAAGCGATAGCCAAGCTGCCATGACACGCACAGCATTATCTGGGTACATATCTAATCCCAGCATTAACCCGCCACCGATAAAGATTAAAAACACAAAAGAGCGCAACATTCCTTCCAAAAAGTTGCGCACCAAGACAGGATCTATAGGCTGTACTTGGCGATAGGCAAACAACGCGCTGTTACCTTCAATTGCCCCCATTCCTCTTAGCATGCCTTCACGCACTAAGAAAAAGCCCATCAAACCAGCAATCAACCAAGGAATGAATTCAGCGTTGACCACTAGTCGGCCACCACGAATAAAGCTACGAATGGCGACCATAATGCCCACCATCGCGACTGGTTCAAAAATCATCCAGAACCAGCCCATGCGGTCGGCCATGGTGCGCGAAAGAGCTTCGCGCATAAACATGGCGTACCACACGCTACGTGTTACTTGCCAAGGCGTGCGGGCACCCTTCGGTGCGCCTCTTACATTTGCCATAGCTCTACTTTTAAATAGGTGAGATGTGGGCGTGAAGCGTGAGGTGTTCGTAGTTTTCCTCACACCTCACCATTTACAAATCAACTGCGACGCGGGTGGCGACGGCGATTTGGAACAGTATTTGTGTCAGCGTGGAAGCTAGCTGCAGGTTGTGGGTAGGAGCAGCGGGCATGACAAGAATTTCATCACCCGGACGTAGATTGACGTTGCGGGCATTTTCTACTGCGCCGTTCTGACGAACAATGAGAATGTGATCTTCATCGGCGCGGTTAGTAAAGCCACCGGCACTTTCAATGTAGTCGATCACGTTCATGCCGGGGCGAAACACTGCGGCTTGCGGCACCAGCACTTCACCGCTAATCAGCATGGAATCACTAATTTCAGGAATAGTGATAATGTCGCCATCTTGTAACCGAATATCAGAGATTCTATCGTTGTAGGCGACTACTAAACGCCCACTAGGCTCTAACTCTCGGGCACGTTCAACGAAGTCTTGAATAAGTTCGGCTTCTTGGGCACGAATTTTCGCTTCTTCGTTGGTGCTAGATTCAGCGCTTAAATACGTAGTTTCTAAGCGGCGTAAGCTATCTTCCATAGATTGCTTTTGCTGCTGCCTGACGCTTTCACGCTGTAGTGAAATGCTTTCCACCGCGGTCATATTCTCTGGCACGGGGATGGCGTCTAGCAGTTCACTTAGGCGTGCATCGCGAGGTAAGGCAAACCTAGAGGGGCCGTAATAGCTACCTTCCACCTCGACCACGATGGTTTCACTGCGCTTGTCAGCGCTGAACAGTACTTCATCGCCACTGCGGATGGTTTGTCCGTAGAACATATCTAGGGGGAAGTATTGGGCAAACGGGCCGTCATCACGGTTACCGCGTAACAGCACATGAGAAACACCGCTTCTTAGGCGTGCCAAGTTTACTAGCTCAGCACCGCTTAGCTGGTTACCCAGCAGCTCGTAGCGGTGTTCACGATGAACATCGCCGCCTACGGCAATGGCTGGGCCGCGCTCTTCTACAACAATGGTGTCGCCATCTTGGAACTGCGGGCGGGCAATGGAGCCATTAATAAGGAAGTCATACAGATCGACTGTAGCCACGGTACGGTCGTTACGCATCACGCGAATTTGCCGGTAGCTGCCTAGGTCTTGGTCGATGCCGCCTGCTTGATCCAAAAAGTACAGTACCGAGTCATTCGGAGTGCCCGCAAAGCGGCCTGGATTTTCTACATAGCCAGTCACAAACACCGCAACAGGCTGCACGCCTTGCACGTTGGTATAAACTTGAACATTTTCTGGATAAACCGAGGTAATGGCACCGCGCACGCTGCTTTCTACCTGCTGGCTATTTTGGCCTTCTACATTTAATGGGCCTGAGCCGGGAATAAAGATATTGCCTTGGGCATCTACCGGTAGCACCCGTTCAAATTCAAGCGCGCCCCAAACTCGCACGGTGATTTGGTCGCCGGGCTTAACTTGGTAACCGGCATTTAGGCCATCTCCCATCGCACCGCGAAACCCACCGGTAAACAGGTTGGCACCGAACGGCGGAAGAACATCAGGGTTTTGCGGTTGCGCTGACACAGGGCCATACGTTCCGCTACGCCAGTCAGCCCGGGGGGTGTCGTTTACTTGTTCTACCTGCTGCTGGCTAGCTTGTTCTTCCGGCAGAATGGTGTTGGGCAGGCTGATACTTTGCGCCCAACTCGTACTGCTTATTAGGCTACTAACAAGCAACAGTGACACAGCGGCTAAAGGGCGTTTCAACGAAAGCCGCTTGATAAGACGAGTAGCATTCATTAGTAGCGCCCTTGTGCTGCAGTAGTTGAAGAAGACATGCTTTGATTTAGCACGCGCTGGTTAACCCAACCATTGGGCGTTTCACAGGTAAGAGCCGTGCGAGCTGCGCCACTTCCTGCTTCTACTACCCGAAGCTGACGGCACTTTCTACCGCTGGCGGCTAGATAAGGCGCATCGGCAATAATTTCGACGTTATCACCCCATGGGCTGCGCGCTACGTTTATTACTGCCCCGGCAGGCGCTTGGGATAAAAAGCCATTGAGGTTGTCATCTACAAGTAGTTTGGCTGAATCTGTGTTTAGCACGTACTGCGCTTGCTGCTGTGTGCTATTGGGATAAGTAGCGCAACCGCTTACTACGGCAACACTTAACGCGGCCAGCAGCATGCGAGCTGGTCGTGCTAGAGAAACAGGGATATTCGACATGATAATTTTCCAGTAAAAAGGCACGCTACCGCCCAGGGATTCATATGGGCGCATTCCCTTGCCCTACGTTCCTGCTCGGTTAAAAAATAATTAGAAAAAACTACGTTAACGATTTAGTGGGCATTGTAGAGCAAACTTGCTACCACCTCCACTTCGACAACCCTTGTACAAAATCTAAAATAACTTAGCATATCGTTTTTCGATGCAAGGAACGGTTGAAATTCAGTGGTTGGCAATTTTTTGGCGCTACAAAAGAAGTGCAACGATGCAACAAAAGAAAAGTTGAACCCTCCGACGATTCATTCGAAGAATAGAATCGTCGGAGGGTCCAAGTGGGAGGTCGAGGTTTTGGAATTTGGTGGCGAAGCCGATCACGTTCACTTGCTTCTTGGCCTTAACCCTACGATCCAGCCTTCCAAGCTGGTCAACAGCCTGAAAACGGTGACCAGCAGGCGGCTTCGGGCCGAATTCACCGAGCATTTGGCGCAGTTTTATTGGAAGCCGGTGCTCTGGAGTCGGGCCTACTGTTTGCTGACGGCTGGTGGTGCGCCTATTGAGGTACTGCGCGACTACATCGAGAATCAAGACCGGCCAACGTGACGTTGGCCGCGCTATCCATCGCCACCCAAACCAAGGTTATGAGTGGAGAATTCCGCGCTTATCGTTAAACCGCGCCTTCTCTTTCCGAGAGGAGGGATTGACATAGTGCCTAGTTTGGCATTATTTTTGAGTTTAGCTAACGTTCCCAGTGTGCCTAATTGGGAACACCAGCATTCTCCTAATGTGGGTACCGCCATTACATGGTTGTTCCACTATTCTTAATCGGCTCCCATGAGAAGGTAAAAATCTTGTGGTTTGAGTCCCCCAGCATAAATGTGCCTATCGGGTGCGGCCTGAGCTATTAGCGCGCTGTATTTTATGTCTTTTCTAGTGACAATTCACCTCCTGACACTTTATCACTGCGTGCATACTGGCTAGCTATTGCCAGTCTGTGACTGTGAAATGTTGCCAGCAGCGTTCGCTATCCTCTGATGCGTCTTGCGCTATGTAACCACCGACGCTTAAAGCAGCCCTTAACGCGTCTATCTCGATGATTCTATGAATTATTATTCATTTTCTTGTGCATTTAGCACTTGAGAATGCTTTTGCTCGCCTGCCATTTCAGTGGTGCAGGCTGACTGCCGCTACGAAAAATTACAAATCGCTCCAAGCGGCTGGGGCACGAAGCAAAAAACTGCCCCTTATTAGTAATAAGCCCAAATGAAATGCGAGAGAGCGATGCACATGGATATCAATTTTCAGCCACTGAATGGCCACAGCTACACCGTCAGCGCACGAATGGAGACACGATCAGTACGAGAACTGCTTGGTATAGCAGACCAGAGAAGCCATCTAAGCTTGGCATCTAACAAAACACATAATGTTGTGCTGACACACCCTCCCGTACTGTTGCGTCAGGAGGGCGGTGGGGAGCAACTATTAAACAGATCGTCATTAACAGCACAGCTCAACTCGATGCAAAGGCTGCTTAAACAGGGCTTTTCATTTACAGAAAACTTGGTTGTTTACATATTAGATGAGGCATCTATAAGTAACGATGGCGGCATGCTGTTACGTTTCTTGCTTGGTAAAATTCAACAACTGCATTACAAAAAGAAAAACTCGGATGGAGAATTACTATGGAAGAAAGCTGTAAGCGAGATATCACAAGACCCAGCTCTAAAACTGTGCATAGAAAACAATTTATTTAATGGAGATAAACTTTCTGTTCGACATTATAAAGTATTGTTTAGCTCTGCTAATCTTAGCGAAAGCTCATTTGCGCACATGCCTGACATAAAGCGTATTAAAAAATCAAAAACCAAGAAAAATAAATGCTCAGAAAATAACGACAGAAAAGCTTTATCAACGCACATTGGCGAAAAGGATGAAAAAAACGTTAAAACCAGCGTTCAAAAAGAGTTATCCACCATCGAAAAACATTTGGCTGTTATTAATAGTGCTGCAAAAAATGCAGAAAAACAATTTTCATTAAACGTTGAGCTATAAAATGTCCGCTGACCGCCCTTATCCTCATGAAATAAAAAAACAGTGGGAGTCAGCCATTGAGGCTGCCCCCCTGCTAGATGACGAAAAAACAACTCTTTTCAATATTATTAACTATTCACAACCACCAGTCTCTCTGACGACATTTAAAAAAGCAGCAGAGATTTACAATGTTGATATTAAATCAATCGACATTGAAAATCTAATCGAGAAGCTACAAACCCTTGAAAATATTAAAAAAGAAAAACCTAGCCATATTGGAACAAACTATTTTGTTTATTATGCCCTAACACATCCCTCTCACCTTTTCCAAAGCTCTAGCGATATTGCCATAAAATGTAGACGGTATTTTAGCCATCTTTTTGGCAATGTCGATGAAAATAAGAGCATATCTAAATCAACTTTTTACACCCACGTTCTGGCAGCACGTGATGTTATCTCAGCTGTCATAAAGTCACGCATAGAAATCGTAGAAAAAAGCGAAACACTAGGCTCTGACATTATCACCACGATTAACAGCGATATGCTTAGTGCGCAAAAAAATAGCTTGAAAGAAAAGATCAAAATTTTAAGTATGTTATCCCACAAAATTCTCACGCCTGGAGAGAAACAACGGGATTACAATAGCTCAGAAAAACAAAAAACTGCCAGTAACGTGCCTAAACATGACCCTTGGCACGATGAGCGCCTCAATGTATTAGCCAAGACGCTGCTGCCAAAACGTCAGCGTCTATATATTCGCCGAGAGCGCTATAAACAACATGATAGTGCAGTATCTGGCCCAGCAGAGAATGCGCTATTTAAGATGCGTGATATTAAGCTTAAAGACCCCAACGAGACAGAAGAGTCTAGTGAAAACACCATAGTACAGCGTGCCGCGTCTTCAACACTGACTAGAACAGATGATATTCAACTCGTACGTCGACGCACAAAAAGTTCGCCGACGTCATCATTGCCCGCAATTACCGATCTCGCACGACTAACCGACGTTACAATACATGCAGTTTTAGCACAGCCGCTATACTCTGAACTTAAATATTTCGCTATTTTGCTCTTAACGCTCGGCTTACCACCCGAACGATTGATGCGACTGACCACAAGCGAGCACGTTGACACCGCTACTGACAACCACCATGACGACCGACCTCACTGGTGCACCGCTGAAAGCGTCCTATGTTATCGCCTACTCGATGGCCCTTCGTTAAATCGTTCAAACCCAACGAATCAGTGGGTGCAGCTCACCCTGCCTCCATCATTGACCGAGTTTTTTAAGCTCTTCCCACTCTCAGAGCGCCCGTTTCGAGGCGCCCGCAGCCAGCTCAATCGACACCTAAAACGCTATTTTCGTAACCAACCCGGCCTCATTCCCACAGCCAATCGTCTGAGCGCCAGCAGCTGGCTGTATCGCCGGCCTCACGCCATTGATGATGTCGCTGCAACCGCACTGGCTGGACAGTTCGGCCTAGGCCTCTCTGCACCTGCCGCCTACCGACAGCTATCCCGTAAAGAGCTTCAGCACGTGTTTGATAAAACATTGCAGCAACTAGGTCTGTTTGAGCCCACATTACCTGTCGCCATGCCTGTTAACGCTAATCACACATCGGCGAGCGTCGGATCGGCCGTTGCGCAGCCACCAGAATTTTTCCAGTCGATTTTTAGTGATATTCGTCAAAACATGCGCAGCTCACAGGCAGAGATCGAAGCATGGCAGTCGTATAAACCGTTTCCTGCTGATGCTCTGTTACGCTTTTCACAGCTGATATCAGCACATGAACTGCTCGGCTGGCAACTGTCAACCGGAGCCCGCCCAGTGGGCCCTAGCAGCGGCAACCAACTCGGCCAAAAAATGCAGTGGATACATGACAAAAATTCAGCGCGGGGGATAGAGTCGCGTGTCATTCCTATTTTACCGAACGTTCGCGAGAGCATTAAATCACTACATCGATGGCATTCATTGATTATTTCTGTCGCCAGTTCGGCAAACGTCGCTATAGATGATCAACGCACTGACCGACTAGACACTCCTGCATGGTTATTTACACCTCCACGCGGTAGAAAACTGCGACTTCGCGACATGCACTGGTCCGACCTATCGACTCTCCAGCTCTCGCAGTTGATAAATAGTCCCCGCAATGTTGCTCGGCACTCGTTTGCCAGCTATCTCCGCAACCGTATTCCAGACGCGCAAGTTGATGCGATGCTCGGGCACGCCAGACATGGTCGAATGCTGTCATCACCGCGCTCAGAAACCCCACTGGACATGCAAAATTATTCTCAACTGATCCATGCTCTGAAAGAGTGGTTAGGGGCATGTGGATATCAACCGCTTGATTGGAGTCGCATCCCATGGCATTGCTAAACGCAGAGAGGTTGCTGAGCGAGTGGAAAGAGGCCAGTCACGCCCTCATCCAGGATCCTCAAATCAACGATACACGCTTTATTCTGGACAGCGCGCTAGGTAACGCGCTTACGCGAACCAAACAGTGGAACCATAAAGATGTGGCCGCACTCATAGAGCGTTTTTTCGAGTGGCGGAAAGAGACTCAACGCCCCGTATCGAAACAACAGGCACGTGATCGTATTAATCGCGTACTGACAGCGCTCAATAGCGTGCCCGGCATGCAGGCCGTATTAATGCCGGAGCCCATCGCTGTACATCGCCCCTCAGCACTCCCTACGACACCTCGATCATTTTCCCTATCCGAGCAAATGATGGCATTAGAGCGACATTTATTACCTTGGTGCCAGAAACATCAGGACATCGACGCCTGGCTAATGCTCCTCGCCATTCGACTCATGACTCGGCTGGGCATGAGTGAGACGGTCATGCTAGGTACGCTAGCCATGCTGTCACAGAAACATATCAGCGGACGCGAACTCGCCATTCCATCGTCTCCCAATGCCCAGTGGCCTGACGATGGGCATTATCGGATCACGTTGCATGATGATGTATGGATACCACTCCGTGCACTGACGACACGTATGAAGCATAAAGAGACAAACGCGTGGTTATGTGCTGCTGGAAAAAATGCCGACAGCTTAAATTATAAAGAACGACGGAATCAGCTACGACAGAGGCTCAGAGCATCCATAAAACAGTGCCTAACGGAACTGCGCTCACATCCTGATAGCCATGCGTGGCCTGCAGTACGTCACTGGTCATCCGTTGTCTCCTCTAGCCGCTACGTTAACGTGATGCGCGGCATCCCGCCGCTCTGGTCTACCCTACTGCGTCAATACCCACTGCCAACGTGCACCCCGGTACCGCTGCTCGCCCAACACAATGAGGCGCATCAATATACACCAGGTGCCTGCATGGGCCGGTTACCAAACCGGGTATCCAAACATAATCAAACACCAGCACCGATTCCTGCAACGGACTCTACAACACGCCCAGCGGGTGCTTATAGTTTCTCCACGCAACATTTACCAATCGATTGGCAGCGTCGCGCTAAAAACCTGCTGCAACAGTTTTTAGCGGATACGGCCCGACTGAATCCGACCAAAGTGGCTGCCAAAAAACACGATGCACCCATGCAAGCGCTGTTAGAGCGCTACGAGAAGCGGCTCGCTCGACTGATTGGGCATCGAGGCCACTACCTCGACTGGATATTGCAATTTTTGTATCACCAGCTGCGCAGTCAGGGCAATAAGCTCAGTACGGCGCGCACCCTACTGTCTCGACTGACACCGATCACGATGCTATTGCACGACGCGGTGCTCGATCTGAGCGATTGGGATGATGATGTTGTTCTCGAGCTACACATGGAGGCCCAGTCAGGCACTCAATGGTCTGCTCGCACGCGAGAAAATTTTATAAAAAGTTTTCGTCAATTTATGCAGTTCTGCCAACACTTCGGCATGTTAGAAGACGTTTCGCTGCCTAAAAAAAGATCAGGCTCACTCGCGCCCAGCGTCCTGCGCACACGTATTCTATCGCCCGATCATATGCAGTTGCTGTGGCGTACGTTGACGCATCACGTTCCCCCAGGCGATCCCCGTCAAATGATGGGACTCGTGATTGCGCTGGGATTTTACGGTGGCCTGCGCGCCTCAGAGGTCGAAGCACTCACACTCAACTCGGTGGTTTTCAGCGCTACAAATGAACAGGGGGATCGTAACTGTTGGGTCGAAATCCTAGGTGGCAAAACAGCGGCGGCGAGGAGACGGGTAGCACTGCATGTCATGGCTCCCCCCTCTGTCATCCACTGCATGTATGAGTGGGTCAAAACACGCCAAGCAGAATGCTCGTCGTGGTCATTAGCGGAAACCGCACTGTTTGGCCCCCGCCACTCACCACAGGCCTATGTGCGTAAATCATTAATTCAGCCCGTCATTGAATGGATGCGCTATATGCTGGGCGAAGATATTGATTTTCACGGACTGCGCCATGCCGCTGTTTCATGGACACTACTAAGGCTACATGCGGCGCAACATCACACATTTCGCGATGCTCTACAGCATAAATATCACTGGATGTTTCAACCTGCACCCTTGCAAACCATACTCGAATATTTTTGCGGGGCTGAAGGACTCGATACATTATCGCGGGGCACGTTGCTCTTACAGGTCACCAAGTGGATAGGTCATCGTGAACCTGGCACGCTGATAGAAAACTATGCACATACGTTGGGCCTCATTCATAGCGATATACTGGCACCAAAAACCAAACTAACAGGCTAAAAGCCTCCAACTTTAAATCATGCGCGCCCTAGCATCCTATTTGCTAGGGCAGCTGTTATGAACATGCCCCACATTCCAATCAGGCCATGCCTATGATCGAAGAAAAAACGCAACTACTTTACAAGTCAAAAAAGCCCTGATATTTTTACAGTCGTTAAGATAATTATCTTAGCCAGGTTTGGCGACCTGACAAATCCAAGGCGCTTCAGCGCTACTGCCATGGCTAGCATATATCGTTACGCCAAATTATGGCGGTCGTGCGTGGGAGACTCC
>NZ_JABUZF010000162.1:28665-34491 GCF_014897885.1 Halomonas sp. 3D7M
GTTTGGCGACAGAGGGGATGGCTCTAATATCCAAGGAGCTTACCCATGGCAACATGTATCGTCACGTCCCTTCATTACCAGAAGACGCTTTCTTCTGCCCCATTTATCGTTAATGCCTACCCCACTTGTTCTAACTCTTCACGTATTTCGCTACTGCGTATTTCCACGCTTAATTGTCGCGCTGCCGTCTTTGTGCCAGCAGATAATGCTAAGGAGGTGCGCTCATGAGCCAAATCACCTCTTCCTCACTACCACCTCGTAAACCACGTCACAATAATCCACTAGGACGTATGATCGCAGAAGCGCTAGACAGCCAGCTGCTCCACTACGCTTACACCAACACTGAATTCACTATTCCAGACGTACGAAACGTCCTGCACGCCTTACCAGAGTTTGCCGACTACGACAAAACACGGTTGCGCTACTATGTTCGCGATCGCGTACATGCGCTAGAACGTCTAGGACTTGCGACTCGCGTAGGGATGGTCGATAAAAAGCGCGCTATTTTCCGCTTACACTTTGAGGCGGAAGAAACGGCTTGTGAACAACCAACCGCCGACGAGCTGTCACCGCTTTCAGCGCTGCCTAGCACCACTGACGATCTCCTTACCTTTCTTGAGAAAGACCGCCAGCATCTCAACGCCTGCATGCATGTCGCGATCAGCGAGGCTGAGTATTACAAGAAAATTCTCGACCAATACCCCACCGAAAAAGCACGCATTACTCCTCTACTTCAAGCCGCGACAGAAAAGAGCAATCATCTAAAAGGCGAGTGGGACGCCAATCTTACCTTGAGATCCCAACTGGCAAGTCGGGAGTTGAACTCATGATACCCAGCTCTCCTACACAACCAGTAAATGACGCCAGCGCATCCATCCCGATGTTACGCCAGTGGCAAACAGAATGCCTAGAACGAGCGCTCATCCAACTATCATCAAAGATGCCACACTTTCTCTGTCAAGCCACGCCAGGGGCAGGAAAAATGCTGCTGGCTGCCGTGCTCGCCGAGGCACTAATAAAACGGAGTGATATCGACTATGTGGTTTATCTTGGCCCCACGCGAGCAGTGGTAAATGACGCGCGGCATACGCTTGAAAAAGTACTCAACCGCTCACTTGATGGTCAACTGGGCTCTATTGGCGTGGCATTAACGTACCACGCCCTTTCCAACCGCTTGGCGTCTTTAAAACAGCTGTGCCTCAATGCGCATGTGCTCTTGATCTGGGATGAAAGCCATCATGCGTCGGCCCCCGGCGGTCAAGCACAACAAGCCAATCAATGGGGACTCGCTCTCATTGCGCTAGAGCGACATGTGCGCTTTACGCTCGCCTTGTCAGGGACGCCTTGGCGGACAGATGGCAGCTGTTTACCGTTGTTACGCTATGTGGAAGCAACGGATCTACCAAGCAATTCCAGCGACTCTCTCTCCCGCGTGTCGTCGCAAAAGCAGCTAATACCTGATTACGTATATACCTTAAAAGAAGCCATTCAAGACGGTGTATGTCGCTATCCTACGATACAACTTGTCGATAACCACTCTATCGGGATGACAAGAACGCATCCCAGAACTGGGCGCAAAGAAGCACGCCAGTACACAAGCATTCCACAGCTGCTCAAGCACCCGAGTGTTCACTATGCCACTCTTCTTCACGATGATGCACCGCTTCAGCATGTATTAACACTCGGCATCAAACGCTTAAGCACTCTCCGCCAGCACGACCCGAAAGCAGGTGGCTTAGTGGTCGCTGCTAGCATTCAGCATGCCGAGGAGATTACGCAGCGTCTAGAAGATGCACACCAAACAGTTTGTTTAGTGACTAGCCATGATCCAACGGCGCATACGCAATTAGACACTTTTCGCGATGCCGACACGGCTTGGATTGTCTCCGTTGGGATGGTCACTGAAGGCGTTAACCTGCCTCGGCTACGAGTATGCTGTTATCTCAGCCATGTGCGAACGGAACAGTTTTTTCGTCAAGTGCTCGGACGCATTATTCGCCGCCAGACCCGCCATGATGAGCACTGCTATTTCTATGCACTTAACGAACCTCTATTGCGCCGATTTGCTCGACGACTGACTGACGACCTTCCCGATGAATTAGCCAAGGTGGAGAGCACGGGTAACAAAAACCGTGCCGTCGACGACGGGTCACATTTCCATCATGCCGACGCTATCGCGCACAACAGCACTGTCACCACTCAAGCATTTACCCCCTCCGAAAAGAGTGAAGCACGTACCTCTGATGCGAGCGGCCTCACACTGTCTTTTCAAGCTCCTCATCATAGCCAGACCATGAGCACTGAGACAGATGTGGCATTTTCACAGGCGTTTTATGAACGCCTCATAGCTTTACGCTTAACGGACTGAAGGGTACTAGCGATGAAAAAACGCCGCCATCCTCTCCCACCGATTCCAGGTAACTCACGCCATTACGAGGTGACCAACAATCCCATCGGCTTATCGCCTGAAGCAAGGCGTCTGCTGTCAGAAAGCGTTTCACCGAATACAGTGCGTGCCATGCGTGCCGATTTAAGCATCTATCAAAAAGCCGGCGGTATTCTGCCGGCCACTGAGATCGATATCGCTAACTACTTGTCTGCGCAAAATGCGCTGGGTAAAAAACCAGCCACGCTAGAACGCTATGCCAATTCGCTCCATATGTGGCATCGCTATCACAACCTACCCTCACCCGTGAAAACCATTGCCGTTCGAAACATATTGCGCGGCATAAAGAAAAGTCGAAATATGCGTCAAACCTCAGCTCCGGCATTGCGTCTCAAAGAGTTACATCGCCTACTCGATGCGCTAGATCGAAAAACGTTGCATGGGTTACGAGACAGTACGCTGTTTTTACTGAGTTTTTATGGCGCGTTTCGGCGCAGTGAAATCGTCGTACTTGCTTACCAAGATATTGAATGGCGTCCCGAGGGGATCGTTATCACCCTACATTACAGTAAGACCAATCGTTCCAGCAGGGTTGAAACAAAAAGTCTGATGCGAGCACCAGAAGGAAGCCGCTACTGTCCTGTGACCATGTTAGAGCGTTGGCTAACTGTCTCTGGCATAACGGAAGGCGCGCTCTTTCGAGGCATTAGCCCACGTGGAAAGCTAAGCACTGGACGCATGGTCGCCCAGACACTTTATATAAGAATGGGAAAAGCATTGGAAAAGGCGGGGCTAGCCACTGAAGGCTATACGCCCCATAGCTTTCGTGCCGGATTTATAACGGAAGCGCATCTGCGCGGTAAAAGCGATCAGCAAATCAAGCGCGTCAGTGGCCATCGCGACCAAACTACCTTTGAGCGTTATATTCGCATCGCCGACGAATTTGAGAATAATGCCGGAGATTTTTTTTCATTGTGACACTCTCTGGCTGCGGCTACCGGGTCTACTTTTTCACCAGAAGTTCCATCGTAGTGATGCTACGCTCCTCGCTAGCGTGCTGAGTGACGTGACCCGCACACGCACTATCGGCACAGCGTGGTAGACTGGTGCCAAAGAGCAACTGCTGTGGATACCTGGAGACCTCGCATGGCGACCGACCAACGTCTTAGACTGCCCATCGGGATTCAGACCTTCTCGGAGATCCGCGAGGGTGGCTACTACTATGTCGATAAGACGCCCGTCATCGAACGCTTGGTTCGCCAGAACAAGTTTTACTTCCTATCGCGCCCCCGGCGCTTCGGCAAGAGCCTGCTGCTTGATACGCTGCGCTGCCTGTTCGAGGGCCGTCAGTCGCTGTTCGAAGGGCTGTATATTCACGATCGCTGGGACTGGCAGCAGACCCACCCGGTAATTCGCCTAAGTTTCGGCAGTGGCGTAATGCGTAACCGAGAGGAGCTGGATATCCACATCCATGAGCTGCTCGACGCCCAAGCTGAAGCGCAAGGCGTTTCTCTGCGCAATACCTCTATCGCCGGCCGCTTTCGGGAGCTGATTCAGCAAACCCACCATCAAAATGGCCGGCGTGCCGTGGTACTAATCGACGAGTACGATAAGCCTATTCTCGACAGTATTCTGTCACACGAGCGTGCCCGAGAGCTGCGCGAGGGGCTGAAGAACCTCTATAGTGTGATCAAGGACGCTGATCCCCACCTACACCTGGTGTTGATTACAGGGGTCTCTAAGTTCAGTAAGGTCAGCCTCTTCTCGGGGCTAAACAACCTCAACGACATTACGCTGGACGCCCTGTTCAGTACGATCTGTGGCTATACCGATGACGATATCGACACGGTATTCGCCCCAGCGCTGCCCGGGCTGGATCGCGATGCAATCCGGGTGTGGTACAACGGCTACCGTTGGGGTGGCCCCAACGTTACCTCCGTCTACAACCCTTTCGATGTACTGCTGCTACTCCAGAAACGCGAATTTGGCCCCTACTGGTTCGAGAGCGCCACGCCTACCTTTCTGGTCGACATACTCAAGCAACGCGGAGTTTTCACTCCTCAGCTTAACCAGTGGGAAACAGAGTACGAGCTACTCAGCCAGTTCGACGTAGATGATATTAGTACCGACGCCCTGCTCTTTCAGGCCGGCTACCTGACAATCAAAGATGTACAGGAACCGATGCTGGGCTACCGCCAATACATCTTGGGTTTCCCCAATCATGAGGTCGAGACCAGCTTGAACCACGCCCTGCTACCCTCGCTGGGCGTGGAGAACGGCCCACGTGAGCGCCGCACGCTGTTCAGACACTTAAAGAACCATGACCTTGCTGGCCTGGAGGCTCACCTCAAGGCCCTCTATGCCGGCTTACCCCACGACTGGTACCGCAACAACCCAATTGCGCAATACGAAGGCCACTACGCAAGCGTCTTCTACAGCCATTTTGCCGCTTTGGGCCTCACGGTCACGGTGGAGGATGCCACCCATCATGGTCGGGTGGACATGACCGTCGACTTCGGCGGCCATCTCTACCTGTTCGAGTTCAAGGTGGTGGAGCAGCTGCCAGAGGGCAAAGCGCTCGCGCAGATCAAAGCCAAGGGCTATGCCGACAAATATCGCTCAGCCGGCAAGCCGATCCATTTAATTGGGGTAGAGTTCTCTCGACAGCAGCGGCAGGTCGTGGCGTTCGAGGTGGAGACGATTAGCTAGAGGTACAATCGTGCCGGTAATACGCTGCAGGGGCAACAGGAGGATTCACTCCTCGCTACGGCGCTAAGTGACGTGTCCCGCGCACGCACTATCGGCACAGCGTGGTAGACTCAGGGCAAACGCATGAAAAATTTCACCGAGATAATATCATCGCTAAATAGCTTTCCTCCAGTGCTGCCTTTTGCTGCATTCGACGTATTAAGCAAAAAAGCAACTAAAGACTGGCTTCTAAATAAATCAAGTATCTAGCAAGAGTATTAATACCTGCAATTTTGCACGACATACCGACCGGCCCATCTCCTGCATTTTTGCAGAAAAAGCATACAAACATACGCCATGTGAAAAATATTTAAACAGCTAAAATCTGCTTTTTAACCTTACATACTGTGCCATTTAGCCTATGCATTTTTGCAGAGTAGGCGCGCAAAATTGCATTCGATGAAAAGCGTGGAGCAACTGAGGTATGCAATTTTGCAAGAAAAAGCATTTCATGAAAAGCCCTGCAATTTTGCAAAGCGCACCTGTAAATTTAGTTATCATAAAAAGCTAAGCAACTGATTTTAAAGGACTTTATGATAAGGGTCGCTTATCGAAAACCCTTTAAAATCAATGGCTTACAATCACTTGCCCAGCAAATTAACAGTGAGGTCTTGCAATACTACAAGGAATTCAATGGAATGGCATTTCTTGCAAAAGTGCAAAATATTTAAGTGAATCCGCATAAGTTATGG
>NZ_JABUZF010000161.1:0-11205 GCF_014897885.1 Halomonas sp. 3D7M
AGGGCCTGCGGGAATGACGAGAGCGGTGCGGAGGGCTGAGTGGCGTCATCGTCAGGTACTTATTAAACAAAGAATCCAGCCCATTGGCTGGATTTTATGTGTGTGAAAGAAAGCTACTTAGCAGGCAGCAAAAAAACGTTTGCGAACTTATTCAATTATATAGCTAGTGATTGCGTAACAATCCTTCAAACTTCTCGCTACCTCTTCAGTAGACCCAATGGAGCAAATACTTCACTATCAAGACTCTAACAACAGCGTTTGTCTCCAGAGTATAGGTTAGGGGTAGAAGAGCGATATTCGTATTTTCTATCTGTTACTCAAGCTCTGGTGGTAGGTGACTTCGCTTAAAAACTGAATAATACGCCATCGCTTAGGAGCAGGTGTTATGTCGGATTGGACGTCTGGATATGTAGCGGATATTAGTTATACTTATGGATATTACGCTGAACTCAATCCTTTGCGAATTGCGCTAGGATTTATCAACGTCGGTATTCGGCCGCCAAACGTTACCAATGCCTGTGAACTGGGATTTGGCCAGGGCATTAGCACTAACACATTCATGCGGCTGCCTCACAAATAAATTGGTACGGAACTGATTTTAACCCCCATCAAGCGGCATTCGCTCAGGAGTTATCATCTATAAGTGGTGCTAACGCAAAGCTATATGACGATGCGTTTGATGAATTTTGCCAGCGTGACGACCTGCCTGAGTTCGACTATATCGGCCTTCACGGCATATGGAGTTGGATTTCGGATGAAAACCGCGCAGTGATCGTTGATTTTATCCGGAGAAAATTGAAAGTGGGAGGTGTGTTATATATCAGCTATAACACTCAGCCTGGTTGGGCAGCGATGGTACCAATGCGTGACTTGCTAGCAGAGTATGCTGATACCATGAGCGCGCAAGGAGCAGGCACCATTTCACGTATCGATGATGCCATTGCGTTTGCTGAGAAGCTGGTGGCTGTGAATCCAGAATACTGTAATGCTAACCCCCAGATTAAGAATCGCTTAGCGAAAATTAAACAAGATAATAAAAATTACGTAGCTCATGAATACTTTAACCGCGATTGGGAGCCGATGGCATTTGCTAAAATGGCACGCTGGCTAGAGCCTGCAAAGATGGATTGGGCTTGCAGTGCGCGATATGCAGATGCCATTGAAAGTATTCAGTTAACCAATGAGCAACAGGCATTAATTAATAACATTCCTAACCCGCTATTTCGTCAGTCGGTGCGTGATTTTTGTGAGAACCGTCAGTTTCGTACCGATTACTGGGTAAAAGGGGCGCGTCGTTTAAGTGGGCTTGATAAAGATGAAATGCTAGATGGTCTTCGCGTGATTATGGGAGTGCCACGTAAAGATGTGCAGCTAAAAATCGCAGGGCGACTGGGTAGCTTTGACTTGCCTAGCAATATTTATACGCCGCTGCTAGATGCGCTTTCATCCTATCAACCGGTATTTGTATCCGAACTTTGGCAGGTTGCAAAAGAGCATGGAGTGGGGCGTCCTGCATTGAACAGTGCAATTGCCATACTGGCATCAAAGGGTATTATTTTGCCTGCCCAGTCCGACGATGATATTTCTAAAGTAGCGTCCAAGACTGGTCGACTAAATCGTTTTTTAATGAGCCAGTCAAGAAGCACGACTGAGTTGAGTTATCTCGCAAGCCCGGTGACAGGTGGTGGCTTTGCTGTCTCGCTCTTCCATCAGTTTTTCCTGCTTGCCACGTTAGAGGGCGGTGATGACGCTAAAACGTTAGCTACTTTTGCATGGCGTATTTTGGCGTCTCAAAACAAATGCCTGCTTAAAGAGGGCAAGCCAATTTCGGATGAGAATGAGAATTTGGCTGAGCTTGAGCGTCAGGCTGGTGATTTTCTAGACGAGCGGTTGCCCCTCTACCGAGCGTTAAAAATTATCTGATCAGCGGGGCGTGTCACTGCCATATAACATGTGTGTAGCGACGGTTGTCGCTGCACGCATGTCTTGAGGTTGAAGGCGGTTATCTTGCTTGGATTTATGTCAAAATGTTGCTCTCACGGAGGAACGCTATGACACAGATGCAATGGGACCAGTTATTATCCCCACAACGCCTTCACGATAAACGCCCTGGCAGTGTGCGTGAAGCAACTCATGAAATAGGGCGAAGCCCTTTTCATAAAGATCATGATCGTATCGTTTTTTCGGGCTCCTTCCGGCGCTTGGGTCGGAAAACGCAAGTGCATCCACTGACTGAAAATGATCATATCCATACACGCTTGACCCATTCACTGGAAGTCGGCTGCGTTGGTCGCTCGCTAGGTATGATTGTGGGCGAGTTACTAAAGGATCGTCTGCCTGGCTGGATCACACCCGCTGACTTAGGGGTGATCGTCCAGACAGCGTGCTTAGGGCATGATATTGGCAACCCCCCTTTTGGTCATGCCGGTGAATATGCAATTCGTGATTGGTTTCGGCGTGCTCAAGATAGTGGCTTGTTAGATGGCTTGTCTGATGCAGAGCGTGATGACTTACTGACCTACGAAGGCAACGCCCAGGGCTTCCGTGTTATTACCCAAATTGAGTACAACCAGTTTAATGGTGGTATGCGGTTATCTGCCGCTACGTTAGGTACTCTGCTTAAATACCCCTGGACGGTACGCTACAGCGGGCGTGCTGGTAAATTCGGTTGTTACCAGTCTGAACAGGCGCTGTTAAAAGAAGTGGCTGATGCTGTCGGTCTTCTTCCCCAAGGAGATCAGCGTTGGTGTCGTCATCCGCTTGCCTGGCTTGTCGAAGGGGCTGATGATATCTGCTATGCCCTGCTTGATTTAGAAGATGGTTTAGAGATGGGGATTCTTCGCTATGAGGAAGTAGTCGAGATACTGCGCCAGATCGCGGGTGAATTCCCTCCAGAATACGCTGAGATGGAGAGGCGGAAAGTATCTCAGCGGCGTCGAATTGCCTTACTGCGCGGTGCCGCTATGGAACGCGCGGTGAATGATGTGGGGGCGGTTTTTGTGCAGCATGAGCAAGCGTTGCTCAGCGGAACGTTAGGCCAGGATTTATTAGAGCTGTGTCATCCTGATCTGGGGTGGGGCGTTCAAGCGGCAAAGCAGTTAGCTCGTGAGCGTATTTTTCAAAATGAGCGCAAAGCCAAACTTGAAATTGGTGCCTATACAACGCTGGGGATTTTATTAGAAGCATTTATTGGTGCTGCTAATGAACTACATCACACTGGGCATAGCTCATTCAAGCACCAGCGGGTGCTGGCGTTGATTGGTGAAAATACGCCATTGCCGTCCTGGACGCTCTACGATAGCTATCGGCGCATGCTGGATTTTATTGGTGGAATGACCGATCACTATGCTGTCGATCTTGCACAAGAAATGGGAGGGCGCTTGCGAGGTAATTAACCTTCTATACGGAGGGTTGACGCAGGTGTTTGAGCTCCATAAGGCGTGCACGCTCAATGAGTATATGAATCACTTTATCGTGAATGGCATCGCTCATCTGGCCGGGGGTGAGCTCGGTTAGTTGACGTGATAGCTGCTCACCGCTAACGACTAATATATCGGGGGCAGCTTCGCTAGTATCAATGTCCCAACCCGGCAAAACTAATACGCCTCTTACAGGCACAGGAACACCGCAACGACGCTCAAGCCATTGAGTCAGCCAACTAACGCCCTGACGTGTTTTATGCAGAGGGCGGCGTTCTTGCCAGTGAGGAAAACGTAGCCGCTCACGTTCAACGGCTACGCTATTAAGCTCCTTACCATTGCTACCGATTGCTAATGCTCGTGCACGTGTTTCTACCACGAAGACGCCATGTGGCGTGACAACTACATGGTCAATAGTAAAGCTATCGGTGGGTACGTCGTGAAACACATAATAGGGGTGGGCTTCTGGTCTCACCATGCGTTCCAGCTCTTGACCTACGGCTAATTCGCAAGCTAAACCGAGCTTAAGACGGCGAATACGCTGATAATCACGAACAAGCAACAGTGAAAAAGCCAGCACTAACAGCGTGCTAAGTAAGCCATATAATGCCCACTCCACCCAGTCTTGCTTTTCCACAAACAGCATACGGCCCATGCCATACACAAGCGGGGCAAGGCTAATAATGGGACCGAGCGCACCGTTTAAAAACAAGCTAGAAAAAGCTTGGTCAAGGCGATGCCGCAGAGCTTGACCGGGTTCACGCAAGGGAGCATTAAAGGGAGACTGAACGCGTGCATCGTGAAGGCTACGCAGCGCCAAGACAATGCCGCCCATGGCCGCCATGGGAAACAGGAAAATGAGTGGTAGCAGGTATTCTAACCAATTCATTGCAGTGCCTTGCCCTTTAGTGCTTTGCCTTTAGACAGAGCGCTATCACAGAGGTGTGTCAGCCACCTGCTAATTTAACTTGGTAGCCTAACGATGTTAATGCTTGCTGTAGCGTTTCCCGATGATCTCCCTGAATTTCGATAATGCCATCCTTTACAGCACCACCGGTGCCACAGCGTTTCTTCAATGTTTTAGCAAGCGTTTTCAACTCCGCATTGGAAAGCGGTATACCGCTAATGGTGGTGACCCCTTTTCCCTTGCGACCACTGGTTTCGCGTCGGATTCGCACAATGCCGTCTAAATCAGCAATGCGCGCTTGCTCGCTGGTATCTGCGCAGCGGCATTGGTCGATAGACTCGCGGCAGCTTGGGCAAGTTTTGCCTTGCTCTGTTGAATACACAAGGCCGCCGAGCTGATCACGTAATGAAGCCATACTTATTTCTCTATTGAATGTTGAGGCACTGGCATCTGCCACTTTTCATGAGTAAGGCGCTCAACGACTGCAGGTAGCTGATACATGTTGCTGATCATAATAGCGCCTTCAGGCGTAGTTTCAGCGTCCGGGTAGCGATTCAAGTGAATGACGGTCATGCCAGCCTGTAGAGCTGCCCTTACACCAACGAGTGCATCATCGATGGCGATACAGTTACTTGCTGGAAAACCCATGATACTAGCTGCATGAAGGTGAAGACAGGGCTCTGGTTTCCAACAGTTAGCGGTATAACCGCTGAACAAACGCTTACCAAAGTAGGTGGCTAGGCCGGTTGCTTGTAAAGCAGTATGAATTTTGCTTTCTGGGCCATTAGATACAACCGCACTTGGGTAATTATTGAGTATTTCAAGGGATTCATGGGCGCCAGGAATTGCCTTTAGCTCGCTTGTTAAACGATTAGCTAAGCTGGTTCGCATGGTGTGCTCCATGCTAGCTAATTGATCTTCATCGATATTACCGTAACGCTGCTGTAACTCTGCCACAATTCGTCGAAAACGGGCACCTCGAAACTCGCCGAGATAATCGGTGGATTTAAAGGGCAAGCCTACCGAATTTAGACCGATAGCCATTTCTTCAGCCAGAAGAGGCTCGCTATCGACGAGGGTGCCATCACAGTCAAACAGCAAAAGTGGAAGCGGCATTGTCATTCCTTGCAGCGTCTTTTGCGCTGCCCGTATTAGTTTAAGCCGACCATGTTGCTATTGAACGAGATTTTTAGCTCTTTGTGAACACTGTTTGATAATTTTTTATAGTTTTATATCAAGCTGCCCAAGGAAAGACTAAGTGATAGCCTCATTGCTGGGGGCAGGAAGGGCCTTTTAGAGCAACAGCACTGATGCGTGGCCATGTTTAGACTAAGCTTTGATAACCACAAAAAAGGAGAGCTTCGATGCGATTTACACCTTGGGTGTTTTCAATTGCTTTCTGTACATCCCTACTGATGGCAGGGCAAGCGCAAGCCGAAACGTCAGATTCAGATAATACGCAGCATGACACATTAGACGATGCGGCATTAGAGGAGAAATATGGTATCAAGGCAGGAGCACTTCAGCGAGATGAGTCTACTTCCAACGACGCTGAGGAAACCAGCGGCGATGAAAGTAATCATGCTGATAGTGAAGAATATACGGAGGGAGGCACGGGAGGTACTGGTAGTGCCGAGGATGCAATCGAAAGCGGTGAGGGTGAAAAGAGCAACAACGATAATGAGTAGTGCTTTTAGCGTGTTAGGCGTCGCGAATTAGCGCTACTACGGCGATGGTAGGGTTTCATGGTCTTTTGGCTGGTGACCCACCAAGGAGCGTAGTGACCGTTCATAGCGCTCAATAACGTTTTTTGCATAACAAGGCCAGCCTCAATGCTGGCCTCCATTTTTTCGGTCACCATACGCTGGTTTTCGCGCATCATGGAAGGACTGAAAAATGGCTGTGTTTGCCACATCTGTTGACGCATAGCGATGGTGGACAGTGATGAGCTCCACAGTTCAAACGCCATAAACCCCGCTTTCCACATATCAAACATGGCCAACGGCGTCGTCGATGTTGTAGAAGAGTGCTTCATAGGGGAGCTACCTGCTGAGAGGATAATTAGTTACGACTCCTCTAGTATTAGCCTATATATGCTGCATTGCAATGAAATAAGGCGACCAATCGGCCGCCTTAAGGGAGCATGTGAAGAGAACGTTACTTCACTTTAGGAGCTAGCTCGCCGCGCTCGTAGCGCTGGAACATTACTTCTAAGTTGACGGGTTTAATTTTGCTCGCATTACCAGCAGTGCCGAAAGCTTCATAGCGTGCAATACACAGGTCGCGCATGGCGGTCACGGTTTCTTTAAGGAATTTACGCGGGTCGAACTCGGAAGGGTTCTGGGCCATAAATCGGCGGACTGCACCCGTAGAAGCAAGACGTAAATCGGTGTCGATGTTTACTTTACGAACACCGTGTTTAATGCCTTCGATGATCTCTTCGACCGGTACACCATACGTTTCCGGAATTTGACCGCCATACTGGTTAATCACTTCCAGCCACTCTTGTGGCACGGATGATGAGCCATGCATTACCAAATGCGTGTCGGGAATGCGCGCATGGATCTCTTTAATGCGTTGGATCGACAGGGTGTCGCCAGTGGGTGGCTTGGTAAATTTATAAGCCCCGTGGCTGGTACCAATGGCGATAGCCAGCGCATCTACGTGGGTTGCTTTGACAAACTCAGCGGCTTCTTCAGGGTCGGTGAGCATCTGTTCCATGTCCAGCTTGCCCTCGGCACCAATGCCGTCTTCCTCGCCAGCCATACCCGTCTCTAAGCTGCCTAGGCAGCCTAGCTCGCCTTCAACGGAGACACCGCAAGCATGCGCCATTTCTACTGCACGACGAGTGACATCGACGTTGTAGTCATAGTCCATCGGTGTTTTACCGTCTTCACCCAAAGAGCCGTCCATCATTACCGAGGAGAAGCCGAGTTGAATAGAGCGTTGGCAAACAGCAGGGCTAGTGCCGTGGTCCTGATGCATCACGACTGGAATGTGCGGGAATTCTTCAACTGCTGCCAAGATCAGGTGGCGTAGGAAGGGAGCACCGGCATATTTCCGCGCGCCAGCAGAGGCTTGCACGATAACCGGAGAGTCAGTGGCGTCAGCAGCTTCCATGATGGCGCGCATCTGCTCGAGGTTATTTACGTTGAATGCTGGAATACCGTAGCCATATTCGGCTGCGTGGTCGAGCATTTGGCGCATGCTGATCAAAGCCATGGGATCACCTTAGTTGGGTTGTATGTAGGTACAAAGGCAGTGAGCGTGCCATTTTGTTTCAAAATTTAACTGCGCTGAGCGGCAGCCTCGAGTGCGGCGACGGCAGGCAACTGCTTGCCTTCAACGTACTCAAGAAATGCGCCACCGCCAGTAGAGATATAGGAAACGCGGTCAGCAATGGCATATTTATCAATCGCCGCTAACGTATCACCGCCTCCTGCGATAGAGAAAGCGCTACTGTCGGCAATCGCCTGAGAAAGCACTTCGGTTCCTTTACCAAACTGATCAATTTCAAATACACCGACAGGGCCATTCCACAAAATAGTGCCTGCATTTTTCAGTAAGCTGGCTAAGTGGCTAGCGGTGTCAGGACCGATATCCAGAATCATTTCGTTATCAGCGACCTGATCAACTGGCTTGACGACAGCTTCTGCGGAATCAGAAAACTCAGTGGCAACAACGACATCCGTCGGTAATGGTATGGCTACTTTCTCCATGAGTGCTTTTGCTTGGCCAATTAAATCTGCCTCAAAGAGCGATTTGCCAACATTATAGCCTGCTGCAGCGATAAACGTGTTGGCGATACCACCGCCAACAATCAGTTGGTCGCACTTGTCTGAAAGGGCGGTTAGCACGTCTAACTTGGTGGATACTTTAGAGCCGCCTACAATCGCTGTCATAGGCCGCGCCGGGTTTGCCAATGCTTTTTCAAGCGCATCAAGCTCTTGCGCAAGTAGCGGTCCTGCACACGCCTGTGGGGCAAAGCGCGCCACGCCGTGAGTAGAGGCCTGCGCACGATGAGCCGTACCGAAGGCATCCATTACAAAAACGTCGCATAACGCTGCGTATTGCTTGGAAAGCTGTTCGTCGTCCTTTTTCTCACCGTTGTTAAAGCGCACGTTCTCTAGCAGCACAACATCGCCGTTAGCCAATGTTGGCGCTGTCTCGAGATAATCGCTGATCAGCGTAACGGGGCGGCTAAGCAACTCGCCTAAGCGCTCAGCGACGGGTGCGAGTGAAAATTCTTCAGCAGGCTCACCTTCAGTAGGACGGCCTAAGTGACTCATTAGCATCACTTTTGCACCTGCTTGAGCTGCTGCCTGAATGGTTGGCAGCGCCGCGCGAAGACGAGCGTCACTGGAAACACGTCCATGCTTGATCGGTACGTTAAGGTCTTCACGAATCAGCACGCGCTGCCCTTCCAGGGGCAGGTCGGTCATTTTTTGCACGTTCATGTGAGCGGTTTCCTCGTGTTCAAGCAGATGAAAAGACATGATGCAGGCCTAGCGAGCGTTGCTTTTGGAAAGCGATGCCAGCCGCTGGGTGATATCCAGCATACGATTGGCAAAGCCCCATTCATTATCAAACCAACACAGCAGCTTAATTAAGCGTGTCCCCGCGACCCGTGTTTGCGTGGCGTCTAGGATGCCAGAGCGTGGATCATGATTAAAATCTATCGATGCCATGGGGGCTTCGGTATAGCCTAATACGCCAGCTAAGCGCTGCTGACTGGCGGATCGTAGTAAGTCGTTAACGTGCTCGGCGCTCGTATCACGACGCACAGTCAATGCGGCATCCATCGCAGAGACATTAATGGTGGGTACGCGCACGTGCAGGCATTCAAAACGACCGGACAGACTTGGCATCAGGCGACTGATCCCGACGGCCAACCCCGTGTCTACGGGGACAATTGACTGCATGGCCGAGCGTGTCAGGCGCAGATCCGTTTGATGATAAGCATCAATGACGGGCTGGTCGTTCATGGCCGAGTGAATAGTGGTGGTAACGCCGTGTTCAAGCCCTAGTGCTTCGTCCAGTACGGTGAGTAACGGGACAAGGCAGTTGGTGGTGCATGAGGCTGCTGAGAGAATGCGGTGGGAGAGTGTGAGCTCATGTTCGTTGATGCCCCACACAATCGTCGTATCCACATCGCTTTCGGCGGGTTGAGAAAACAGCAGTCGCTTAGCGCCAGCGGCTAAATGCTGCTCCGCTGTCGCACGATCCTTGAAACTACCAGAGCATTCCAGAACTAAATCAATATCTAGTGCTGCCCAGGGCAGAGCCTGCGGGTCACGCTCGCAAAGAACGTGTATGCGCTGGCCATTGATAAGCAGGCATTCACCGTCATTGTCTACTTCGCCAGGGAAACGACCATGGGTCGTATCGTAGCGAGTAAGGTAGGTAATCGTCGCAAGATCAGATAGCTCATTGATGGCGACCACTTCAATTTCTGGGTGGTTGCGCTCAACCAACGCTCTTAACACGCATTGGCCAATGCGTCCGTAACCATTAATGGCAATTCGATATGTCGAGTTTGCATTAGCCATGTCGCGAAGCGGCTCTCAAAAAATTGCTCAATGATAGCGTATTTCAACTGAGTTTGTTTTTCAGCTGACCGTGCCGATCAGCCGCCAGGCGAGTGGCAGCAACAGGGCGGTAAAAATACCGGTTAAACTCATGCCTAACGAGGCAAACGCGCCAGCCGTTGGGCTCAGTTCAAAGGCTCGCACAGTGCCAATGGCATGGCCATTGAGACCCAGTGCGAAACCAATAATGCGTTCATCGTTAATTTTTAGCAGCCGGGCAACGACACTCACGAAGGGAATGGTAACCACTCCTGTCACTAACAGCGCCCCCATTAGTAACGCTACGTTGCCGCCGAGCTGTTCAGTAATGCCGATGGCGATTGGCGCGGTGACTGATTTAGCGGCGAGTGACGCCAAAATAGTGGGACTAGCCCCCATTAGCCAAGCAATGCCGATTGCGTAGCAGGCCGCTAGTGCGGCGGCGATCGGTAAACAAAGTGTCAGCGGTTGCCACAGTTCACGAATGCGTGGCAACTGTTGATAGAGTGGCATGCCTAAGGCAACAGTCGCCGGCCCTAACAAAATGGTGAGCCATGAGGCCCCTTGTTGGTAAATCGAATAAGGCAGCCCTATCGCGACAAGTGCCGCTGCTAATAGCAACGCAGCGATTAGAATAGCGGGTAGCCAAGAAGGGTTGCGCAAGCGCTTAAAAATCAGGTTGCCGAGCAAATAGGCTGCAAGGGTAAGTCCTACAGCAAACAGCGGTGTGGCTGTTAGAGTGGACAACATATCAGTGGGCATCTGATCGCCCAATTAGCCGTTGTAATAACCATAACGTGGTAATCACGCTTAATAACGTCCCTAGCAATAGCGCAATAAGTATGGCGAACCACTGACCCGCGAGTTCATCCAGAATAAAGAACACGCCAACGACGCCTGGCATAATCAACATGGCCAGCAGCGCGATTAACGGTTGTGCTGCGGCCGCTAAACTTGAAGGCACGCGCCCTAAGACACCAAGGGTGGCACATAGCAACAGCATGCCCACCACCCCTGAAGAAAAAGGCAAACCGGAGAAGTGGATGACCACTTCCCCAATTAACCAATAGCTAATTAGCCAAAGCAGACCATTTAGCGCGGGCATGGCAGAACCCGCGCTAGATCAGCCTGCATGGCGTTAGGCCAGCAGCTCATTGGCCTGTTTAACAATATTTTCAACCGTAAAGCCGAAATGTTTGAACAGTTCGCCCGCAGGTGCAGACTCACCGTAGGTGGTCATACCGATAACACGTCCATCCAGGCCAACGTACTTGTACCAGTAGTCGGCATGGCCCGCTTCGATCGCAATCCG
>NZ_JABUZF010000165.1:0-3960 GCF_014897885.1 Halomonas sp. 3D7M
TAGCCGATGTAAGTCGAGCCAGTAGGTGTTTAGCGGTGTTACAGCCTGAGTGCGGTACTGGCTGAGGTACTATGAGAAATCCAGGCTAGGGGTGTTTTTTGAGGTCGGTTTCAAAGGACATTTCTGGCTGAATATCATTCTCACGCTGTTTGGCTTTATCCCAGGCATCATCCACGCCTTCTATGTCATATTGAAACACTAGGCATATTGAAGCACTGATGCTCTTTTTTGCATCGATTTAACAAACGCCGCCTTGTCGAGCACAAGGCGGCGTTTGTCTTTCTGGGCCATGCATTGCTTACCGAGCCTTGCCAAACAATTAAAACCCAGCCCTTCAAAACCCGGCCCTGATGTTATGCATGCAAGCGGCGATGCAGGGCATGGACTTGCTCGTCCAGCCCAGGCACTGGGCCATCAACAGTCAAACCTGGCACCACCTCATTAATCGATAGCGGGGCGACTGGAGGTGGCGCTACGCCAAGTGCAGCCAACCATGCTCCCAACTGCTCAGAAGAACTGACGTAAACGATACGTCCTAGCCCTACCCACCCATGAGCCGCTGCACACATTGGACAGTGCTCTCCAGAGGTATAGACAGTCGCTTTAGAGCGCTCTTCAGGCGTCATATGGTTCGCTGCCCAGCGGGCCAGCGAAAACTCTGGATGCTGAGTAGAATCTCCACCGGCAATGCGATTACGGTCTTCGGCTAACACCTTACCTTCGGCATTTACCAGCACGCTACCAAATGGCTCATCCCCTGCATTTAAAGCCTCCTCTGCTAAAGCCACCGCACGCTTTAGGTATGCCAATTCATGTTCGGCAATCATTGGATTCTCCTCGTTTTGATAACGTGCCTTACCGACAGGGTTGTCGTTTCAAAAGTGCTTCGCCAAAGATACCATTTTTAACATTGAAGGTCTGACTCACCGTAAAGCCCCCAAGCACCTGAAAAGTGGGGTGGAAGTAACCGCTGTCCTGACACCACCCCCCAGGAAATATTCATAAAAAAGCTTTGACCCGAAGAAAAAATCATGTCACTGTAGCGTCAGTTGGTTAGCAAGCAGCATGGTTTCAGAAGTGTACGATCTATTTCGGCAGCCTGATATTGTATTCCTTGTTTCACCCGCTACTATTCATCTGGGTAATACCAGGAACTTTATTACGGCGCATTAGCGCGAAAGGATCTACATCATGGCAACTGGCACAGTTAAATGGTTTAACGACACTAAAGGTTTTGGTTTCATCGCTCCTTCTGACGGCGGCGACGACCTTTTTGCTCATTTCTCTGAAATTCAGTCTGACGGTTTCAAAACCCTTCAAGAAGGTGCTAACGTTTCTTTTGACGTTACCCAGGGTAAGAAAGGCCTTCAGGCTTCTAACATCAAGCAAATGTCCTAAGCCTTAACGGTTTAAGAATTTGCTCGAACCTTAACAGGTTCGAATAACAAGGCCCGCTTATGCGGGCCTTGTTGCGTTTGCATGTTGAAAATGAAAGACAAAATGAAAGACAGTTAGCATAAAGATGCAGAAAGAGAGTATGGTCGGATTTGTAACACCCCTTATTTACGCTCATACACCATTAGTTTGGCATCTACCGTCAGGGTAAGCTCATCAAGTGCCGCTGCACGTGCTCGGCCTTCCTGACTGGCGCGGTAAAGATGGGGCGTCATCGTTAATAGGTCACCAATTAATGCCTGCCCTTCCAGCGTTATTTGATAGTTAAGTGACTCTGTGTGCAACTGGATAAAGCCCTCAGGCACTTCCCGTTCACTTGTCGTGTCTGGCTTAAGCGTGGGATAAATCACCTCCCTCAGCTCACGCAGGTGCCCCGCCCCTGCCTCAACCTGCACCAATAGGCCACCCGGCTTTAATACCCGCGCAAATTCGTGATGCACTGGAAAACCAAACATACACAGCACACTGTCGAGCGTCTCCGCTTGAACTGGCAAGTGCGCATTGCTCCCGACAACCCAACGACAAAGCGGAGATTTTTTATCATCTTGTCTGGCCGCCGACAGCACTGCCCACTTGGAAATATCTAACCCCAGCAATGAAAGTGGCCGCGAATTCGATGCAGCACGAGATAGCTCACGCAAGTAATAACCTTCACCGCAGCCAGCATCCAGGCAGCCAAATAGCGAGCTGGCAGATTGCGCATCAGCATGGTTTAACAGGTGTTTACTTACCGCCTGGGCAATGGGCTGATAGTAACCAGCCTCAAGAAAACGCTGCCTTGCTGCCACCATCAGCTTACTGTCACCAGGATCAGCGGAACGCTTTTGCTGTACCGGAAGCAAGTTGACGTAACCTTGCTTAGCAACATCGAAGCTATGCCCAACAGAGCAGCGCCAAGTACTGCCTGCCAGATGAAGCGGCTCGCCATCTAACGGACAGGCTAGTAATTGAAAAGGAGTGCTATTCATAAAAAATAATTCATAAAACAGTTAGGCCCATAAGTCAGTTCTTCACTGATTAAAAGACGCAAGGCCATCATTGGCGGCCCACGTGGTTAGCGCGTTACCAGAACAATGCCGGCTAAGATAACGCTCCCACCAATTATAAAATTGACGCTAAGCGGCTCATTAAGCAGCAGGGTACCAAAAAGCACACCAAAAAGCGGCGCTAAGAAAGAAAACACACCTAACTGAGAAGCACGATAACGGCGCAGCAACGTAAACCAAAGCAGCAGCGCGCCAAAAGAAATAACCAGCGCCTGAAAACCAAGGCTGGCAACCACCATAGGAACAAACTGCGCGCTCATTAACTGGCCAGAGATAACCGCTACCGGCAACAGTAGCAGCGCCGTTATACCCAGTTGATAGCTTAAGGTAAGTTCTGCTGGTGCCTCGGAAAGCGAGGTCTTGCGAATTACAACGGTCGTAGCCGACCAGGAGAGTCCAGCTAGCAAGCCCAGTGCATCACCGATGATGATCTCTATGGCATAGCTACCACTCGGCGCCATCGCAATCACCATCCCTGTAAACGCCAACCCTACTCCCCACCACTGCCGCATAGACAGCTGTTCACCAGGCACCCAAAGATGTAAGCCAAGCGCGGCAAAAATGGGGGCCGTGTAAAGAAAGACCGACATGTGCGATGCCAAGGTATACGTTAACCCCCAGGCAACAAATGCGAACTCCGCCGCAAACCCTAAGCCAACCAACAAACCGGCAATCCAATGACGGCGCAAATCTGCCCAGCGAACGCCTCGCCAATAAGCTAGTAAACCGACCAGTGTTCCAGCGATAGCGGAGCGTAGAGCTATCTGCACCATGGGTGAGATATCCTCAGCCACACCTTTAATCGCTACTTGCTGAAACCCCAGTATCAAGCAAAATAGCAGCATTAGTGATGCTGCTGTGGTATCCACTGATTTACGCTGGAATACCACTACAGAGCTGTCATTAGCGTTAATTGACGCTACTCTTTGAGTATTCATTGCACGCTCCCATAACATTAAGGCGCCTATTGCACCAGGAAGAGAAACCTCGTACAAACGATTACTTCTCTGGCCTAGGCTTAGGAAAACTCATGCTATGAGAATTGAAAGATTACCACTTAATGCACTACGCGCCTTTGCCGAAGCTGCGCGCGAGAACAGCTTCAAAGCCGCCGCTTATCGGCTTGGCGTTACCTCTGGCGCGGTTAGCCGTCAGGTGAAGCAGCTAGAGGGGCATTTGGGGGTGGCGCTCTTTGAACGTCATGCCAATGGAGTATGTGTCACTGAGGCGGGGCGGATATTAGCGGAAGATGTGCAAGCGGGGCTTTTGCGTATCGCCAGTGGCGTACAGCACGTCACCGAGCGCTCGGAACAAGCCTTTCGCTTACTGATCAGCGCACCGCCTTCTTTTCTACAGCTTTGGTTGCTGCCTCGTTTACCTCGTTTTGAAGCAAACGAGCGCGAAATAGAAATATCGCTAGATGCCGAGTCTCGCCTAACCCAACCGTTATGGCTGCCAA
>NZ_JABUZF010000165.1:3965-26065 GCF_014897885.1 Halomonas sp. 3D7M
CCCAACCGTTATGGCTGCCAAACAGGGCGCGCTTATCGCTGCGCTACGGACAAGGTCCTTGGCCAGGCGTCTCTAGCCAACGTCTTTTTGAAGACACACTATTTCCCGTTTGCTCGCCCACTTTATTAGCACAGGCAACGATAAAATCGCCCAGCGACTTACTAACACAGACGCTACTCACCGTGGATTGGTGTACCCATGCCAACCAGCGCCACATCCCAGGCTGGAGCGATTGGTTCAAAGCGGTTGGGATAGCGATAAGTAAAATGCCTAACCAGCGCCAATATTCGCTCTATAGCCTGGCCTTAGATCAAGCCATTGCCGGCCAAGGCGTGGTACTTGCCAGCTACCCACTCGTTGCCGACCGGCTTGCAAGCGGTGTTTTAGTGCGCCCTTTTGAAGAGCACTATCCCCTCATTTCCCCCTTCGCCTATGATTTGATTTTGCCTCCTGATGGGGAAATGCCACCTGCGGTGGGCCGCTTTACCGAGTGGCTAGCGCAGGAAGCAGCACTCTTTCGCAATACATCGTGATAGCCGCGTGGCATGTCGAACCTAGCCTTACCGCTTATAGCCCTGGAACAACGCATATTGCCACTGACGCACAGCCAGCACTGAGGTGGTACCAAAGCGCTGATTAATGGGCAGCCCGCTTTCGCGTTCACACAGGGCGTGAAACTCTTTTGCCAGCCGCTGCATCGTTTGTTGCCATTCAGCATTACCCGCATGAGAAAGCAGGCCATTCAGCACAATTAGCTTTTCGCTGTCGCTATCGAAACGGGACTGAAAAAACTCTGTGGCAATATATTGCTGGAAAAAACGCTGAATGGGGCCGCCAGGCCGCCAACGAAAATTCGCGGCCACACGCCGCCGGATTCGATTACCCGGCAATAGATCAATCAGCTTTAGCCGTTCTAGCGCCAGCAGTTGCCGAGTGCACTGCGCCTCACTGAGCTGGTACTGGTGATGAATTTCATCAAACCGATAGCCGTTAATCACACACACAGCGACCAAGAACAGCTCACGATCATCGACAATGCTCTGCTCCTGCGCCTGGGTCAGCTCCTGCAAACGGTGCTCTTCCTCTTGCATGGATTGCACCAACTCAGCAAATTCCAGGTTAAGCTGATCGCAAATACGCTCTAGCCGCTCTAGGGTGATGTGCTGCTCAGCGAATAGCCGTTTGACCGAGGCCTCGCTCAACCCAAGCCATAACGCCACATCAGCGTAGGTTTTCCCCTGGGAGCGCAGCTGGCGTTTTAAGGTATCAATAAGCGCGCTTGTCTGAGACACACAACCTCCAGACATATAAAGTAGCGTATAACGATACCGTAAAGCCCAAATAACACAACTTGAACCACCAGAGTTGCAACATTAACCCCATTTACCGAAAGTGCCCTAACTTCTGGTTTATAAGGCGTCATTTCATGCAACCTTTACTACGCATCACGGGTGTTTGGCCCTACCTGATTGCCATTTTCTTGAATGCCTTTGTGGATTTAGGGCATAAAATCGTCATTCAAAACACGATTTTTAAAAGCTACGATGGCGAAACCCAGGTGGTACTGACGGCATTGGTCAATGGGCTTATCCTTTTGCCGTTTATTTTACTGTTCAGCCCCGCAGGTCATGTGGCGGATAGCTACCCCAAAGTTCGCATTCTCCGGGTTTCCGCCTGGGCCGCTGTCGCTGTTTCACTGGGCATCACCGCCGCTTATTACCAAGGCTGGTTTTGGCTGGCGTTTGCCATGACGCTAATACTGGCAATTCAGTCAGCCTTTTACTCCCCCGCAAAGTATGGCTTGGTGAAAGGGCTATTTGGCAAACCCCGCTTGGCAGAAGCTAACGGACTTATCCAGGCCGTCACCATTGGTGCCATTTTGGCAGGCACCGTGGCCTTTACCGCGCTGTTTGAAAGCTGGATCTTGCCCAGCGCCCAAACACCCGGCGAGCTATTACGCAGCATTGCGCCGCTGGGCTGGCTGCTGGTGTTGAACAGCGTTATACAAGTGATGGCACTGTATCGCTTGAAACCGGATAACGCACAGCCCTCGACGACCCCGCTCACCTGGCAGCGCTATATCAAAGGCAGCGCACTCAAAGACAACCTGAGCATTCTGGGCCGCCAACCGGTGCTGCGGCTGTCAATTATCGGTCTTGCGACTTTCTGGTCGGTGGGCCAGGTGCTGCTCGCCGCGTTTCCCGCCTACGCCAAAGATGCACTCAGCATTGATAACACCTTAGTACTGCAAGGAATTCTTGCCGCTAGCGGTATTGGGATTGCGTTAGGATCATTGCTTGCCAGCAAGCTGTCGCGTAACCGTATTGAAACCGGTTTGATTCCATTAGGCGCTGTCGGCGTTGCGGTGGGTCTGTGGTGCCTGCCACTGCTCACCACCCCCATCAGCCAAGCGCTGAACTTTGTATTTATTGGCATGATGGGCGGGTTATTCATTGTACCGCTCAATGCACTGATTCAATTTCATGCGGCAGACCATGAACTAGGCACTGTGTTGGCTGCTAATAACTGGATTCAGAATCTGTCTATGCTGGGTTTCTTGGCGCTTACCGCGCTGTTTGCCCTGGCAGGTGTAGATAGCCACTACCTGTTGCTGCTCGTGGCGACCGTTGCCATGGTGGGCGGTGGCTACACTATCTTCAAATTGCCGCAAAGCTTAGTACGCTTTCTACTCAGTTTTCTGCTCACCCGCCGCTATCGTGTTGATGTTCATGGGTTAGAGCACCTGCCCGCCCAAGGCGGCGTGCTGCTGCTTGGCAACCATATCAGCTGGGTAGACTGGGCAATGGTGCAAATTGCCAGCCCTCGCCCCGTGCGCTTTGTCATGCTGAAGGATATTTATCAGCGTTGGTATTTGCGCTGGTTTTTTAAGGCGCTGGGCTGTATTCCTATCGAACGGGGCGCAGGAGCCGAAAACGCCCTAGCCGCGGTTGCCGAACAGCTGAATAACGGTGAAGTGGTATGCCTGTTCCCCGAAGGCGCGATCAGCCGCAACGGCCAGCTAGGCGAGCTGCGCCGAGGCTATGAACGCGCGTGTAAGCTGGCGAACCCAGAGGTACGTATTGTGCCGTTTTACTTGCGCGGCCTGTGGGGTAGCCAGTTTTCTCGCTCATCCAGCAAACTCAAAGAGCTGCGTAACGCGCCTCTCCATCGCTCAGTCGTCGTTGCGTTTGGCAAGCCGCTGCCTAAAGACACCCCGGCCGACGTGCTCAAACGGCGCATCTTCGAACAAGCAACTAACTCGTGGCAACATGCTATCGATGAGCTGCCCTCGCTGCCCGACGCCTGGATTCGTAGCGTGAAGCGTAACCTTGGCGCACAAGCACTCACTGATACCCTTAGCCACCCGCTGACGGCAGGCCAAGCACTTACCGCCAGTCTGCATATTGCAAAGCGCATCCACACGCTAACCCCTGAGCAAAACGTGGGCCTACTGCTGCCCAATAGCAGCGCGGGTGCACTGGCCAATATGGCAACACTTCTGGCTGGAAAAACACTGGTTAGCCTCAACTATCATTTTAACGACAGACCCAATGGCACCGCGAAAGAAGACGCGTTTTCTGCGGCGCTCACCCAAGCCGACATCAATACAGTGCTGACCTCGCGCCACTTCGTCGAAAAACTCCAGCAACAAGGGTTAAACATCAGCCAGCGGCTAGCAAATACTCAGACGATTTACCTGGAAGACCTACAAGCCGATATCCGACGCCATGAACGCGTCAGCACTTGGCTTGCCGTTCGCCTGCTACCTGCGTGGCTGCTTCAGCGCCTTTACTGCCGCAGTAGAGATGCCAATGCCACCGCCGCCATTGTGTTTCCAAGTAGAAGCGAAGGACAGCCTAAAGGCGTCATGCTGAGCCACCGCAACCTGATGGCCAATATTAAGCAGACCTCCGATGTGCTTAATACCCAATATGACGATGTGGTGATCGGCTCGCTGCCGCTGTTTCATGCCTTTGGTCTCACCGTTACCCAACTGCTGCCACTTATCGAAGGCCTGCCGTTGGTCTGCCACGCGGCCCCCAACGACACTGCTGGTATTGCCAGCTCTGTCGCCAAGCACAAAGCTACCCTGATGTTCGGCACATCAGACTTTCTACAGCACCTAAACCACAGCCCCAAAGTGCACCCACTCATGCTAGAAAGCCTACGGGCAGTCGTTGTCAGTGCCGAAACATTGGATGAGCAGGTATGCAGCGACTTCGTCCTAAAATTCCATAAGCCAATTTATAAAGGCTACGGGGCAACCGAAACCGCTCCTGTGGCATCGGTCAATCTACCGGATTCGTTGGGCGCTCATTACCAGACAATACAGCAAGGCAGTAAAGCTGGTACCGTCGGCATGCCGCTCCCCGGCACCAGCTTTAAAATCGTTGAACCGGAAAGCTTTGCGGAACAGCCTACCGGAGAAGCAGGCATGATTTTGATCAGCGGTCCTCAGGTGATGCGGGGCTACCTAAACGACCCGAAACGCACAGCCGCCGCCATTAAAGAACTCGATGGCCAACGCTGGTTTGTCACCGGCGATAAAGGGTTTATCGATGAAGATGGCTTTTTAACCCTGATTGGCCGCCATGCTTAGATTTTCGCCAACTCGATAGAAGTCATTGTTGCCGACAGGATAAAGCGTTTAGCTAGCCAAGCTTCGTATTCAGGCTTGGCTAGCTGAGTTACGTATTAGCGGTTTGCCTAAAACGGCCATCCTTACAGCCACAGCTTTTAGCTAACGAGACGGCTTTCTGATTGAAGAGAGTAACGTTCAGCAATGGATAAAGTCTGGTATCTGCTCACCCGCAAGCGATCTCCCCTTCTCGCACCAAAAAAGAGATAACCCCTAAAGGCGCGCACTAATCTGGAATTTACACCTACGCTTGTGATTCTTATAACATTTATAAACTTTAACTAAATTAGTTAAAACAATGGGTTATTAAATCTGGCACGGTACATGCATATATCTGCATGTACCGTATATCGGCTAGATAATTAGAGCCCTGCAGATTAGTCCTTAAATTCAAAACATTGCTCTTAAGACATTGCTCTTAATGCTATGCATAGGATGAAACTGAAAAGCTGAATGGACTCTAGTTACCTGCCTATGACTTCATAGAGAGGTAGCAATGTCATTCAACCCAGAAGGTGTTACGCGTCGGTCTTTTTTAGGCATGGTGGGCGCAGTCGCAGGGGCGGCGGCAATGTATTCCGCAATGAGCACAATGGGTTTTGCTTCACCGTCTAACTGGCGGGGTCGACTAAACCTACAGGGAGCCCCTGACAATACCAACATTTTAATTTTAGGCGCTGGGTTAGCAGGCATGACAGCAGCCTTTGAGTTGCGTAATGCAGGCTACAACGTAAAAATTCTCGAGTATCGCGATAAGGCCGGAGGCCGTTGTTGGACATTACGTGGAGGCGACAGCTATACCGAATTAGGTGGATTTACCCAGCATATCGACTTTGCCGAAGGCAATTACTTAAACCCTGGCCCTTGGCGAATCCCGTCAGATCATTTTGCTGTATTGGATTACTGCAAACGCTTCGGAGTTAAACTGGAGCCTTTCATTCAGGTAAATTATAACGCCTACCTACATGACTCAGAGGCCTTTAATGGTAAACCTCAACGCTTTAAGGAGGTGGCCACTGATTTCAGAGGACACGTCGCAGAATTACTTGCCAAAGTCGTTGATCAAAAGGGTCTAGATGAAGCGGTTAGTGCTGAAGATGCAGAAAAACTCGTTGCCGCACTCAAACGCTATGGGGCGCTAAACGACAATTTAGATTATGTAACAGGGAGTGAGTCTTCCTCTTTCCGCGGTTGGTCGCACCCTGAAGGTGGCGGCGTTGATGGAAAGCCTGAGCCATCTCAAGTGAACGCCCTTTCTGACATACTGAATTCAACGCTTTGGCGCAATCTAACGACAGGCGATAACTTGCATATGCAGTCCACCATCTTCCAACCAGTGGGTGGGATGGACATGATTGCTAAAGGGTTTGAAGAGCAAGTTGGCGAGCTGATCACTTATAACGCTAAAGTTACCCGAATTAGCCACGAAGGTAATCGCGTAACAGCCTCTTGGGTCTCCGCCGATAGCGGCAGTAATGAACAAACAGAAACCGCCGATTACTGCATCTGCACCATTCCTTTTTCGGTACTCAGCCAGATTGATCATGACTTCTCACCACGTATGAGCAAGATCATTGATTCCATGCCCTACGCATCAGCCTTCAAAGCGGGCATTGAGTTTAAGCGACGCTTTTGGGAAGAGGATGAACACATCTACGGCGGCATTAGCTATACCAACCTGCCTATTACGCTAATTTCTTACCCGCCCTACAACATGTTTAGCGATGGCCCGGGCGTGCTTTTAGCTGCTTACCCATGGGGTGCTTACGCCTATCAATTTAACGCCCTCTCTCCCGAAGACCGAATCGCTAAGGTCATGGAATACGGATCGCAGATTCACCCTCAATATTACGATGAGTTCAAAACCGGCGCTTCAGTGGCATGGCATCGTGTTCCATGGACATTGGGCTGTTATGGGCTATGGCAAGATCGTGAAGCGGACTACCAAGACGCCACCGTAATGGACGGGCGAACGTTAATGGCAGGCGAGCATATTTCGTATCTTCCGGCCTGGATGGAAGGGGCCGTACTCTCCGCTCTGGATGCCGTCGAACGCCTACACACCACTATTACAGAGGCTTAAGGAGTTCGCGATATGAAAACACTATTCACTTCAATGACTGCACTCTTACTCTCTATGCCACTTATGGCCCAGGAGACTTCCATTGATACGAGCAACTGGTTCGATGACCCTTCCATGCTGACACAAACTGACGGCGCATCCATCTATGCAGGTGTTTGTGCCGGTTGTCACATGCCCAGTGGGCAAGGTGCCAAAGGGGCAGGAGAATACCCAGCGCTTGCTAACAATCCCAACTTAATGACGGCTGCCTACCCAATCAGCTTGGTTATCTACGGTCATAAAGCTATGCCCGCTTTAGGTGGCTTATTGGAAGATGAACAAGTTGCTTCGGTAGTGAACTTTATCCGCACCAATTTTGGCAATAATTACACTGACAACCAAGCTAGTGCAGAACAGATTGCGAGTATGCGCTAACTTTTTTTCACTCAACCACAAGCAATTCAAAAGGAATTAAATGATGAGTTTTAGAAACGCTATTATCGGGCTAACGTTGCTCTCCGCCTATGCTGGCACTGCACTAGCGGAAGACATTATTCGCCACCCTATTCCCAATTCTGATTTTCCTATCCTACAAGCGGTTGAGATACCCTCTAGCAGTGCGACGGTTTATCTTAGTGGCACCGTTCCTAGTATCATCAATGAAGATGCCGATCCAAATAGTGCAGAAGCGTTTGGAACCACCGAAGAGCAAACAGTGACGGTAATGAACCGCATTAAAGCGCAGTTAGAAAACCTAGGTTTAGGGGTAGGCGATATTATAAAAATGCAGGCGTTTCTTGTCGCGCCAGAGGGCGAGACAGTCGATTTCCAGGGCTTTATGGCTGGCTACACGCAATTCTTCGGTACCGAAGAACAGCCTAACCTACCCGTTCGCTCTGCCATGGTCGTCGATGCACTAGTCAATCCCGGTTGGCTAGTAGAAATTGAAGTTACCGCCGTTCGACCGTAGCCTACAGGGCTGCAAAGAAAGCAAAACAGCCGATTACATAAAAGTAGTCGGCTTTTTTAACAGCAAGCTGTTAGCAGACCACAAACGACATCTGAGGCACTATGTACAGCACTAGCATAGGGCGCGATCGCCGGAAAACGGCCATCGCCTGCCGGGCCATAGGTAACGCCCCAATCGGGAAGAAAACGCTGCACTACCTGTAATTGTGATTTCATCATGACAATTTCCTAACGTCCTTGTATTTCCTTTCGCTAGCTGTATCGTTAAAAACGAGCAGTAAGCTAGAGCCAGCATTCAGCCGTTTGATCAACGGGTGCATCTATAGCTATCCCTTCCCCTCTCTTGCCTGAAATATGATTTTTTCCTTCTTTAGCAGTCGCTGGAAATAACGCTTCCATAGCGTTTAAACATTATGGATCATTAGGATTTACCAGCTGACGCCAAGGATCTTGCTATGCACCAACCTATCGCTGTTTTCGACGCGGGTATCGGTAGCTATGCCATTGTTGCCGAGATACACAAACGCCTTCCCAAACAGGATATTTTATATTTCGCTGACCGGGCGAGCTTTCCTTATGGCAGCAAAGGGCGGGATGAGCTACTCACAGTTATGCATCGTACGCTACGTTTCCTCGAGAGCTACACACCCTCCGCCATCGTTATCGCCTCGAACGCACCCTCTATTATGGTGCTGGACGATATTCGTCAAAGCACATTGGTCCCCTTGTTCGGCGTCTACCCACCTATCGCAGAAGCGCTTGCCATATCGGTAACTGGCAAGATTGGCATCATGGGGGTGCATTCTCTCATCGAAAGTTCACCTCTGAAGCAATTCATCGCTCACCATGCGCCTAATCCGGATAATGTCAGCTTGATCAATGCCTCCTCCATGGTGGAACTTGTCGAGAATGGTGCCTTCATATTCGACCCGAAGACAACTCAGCAAGCGGTCACTGCTTTTATAGACGACGTTTTCCAACAGAATCCTGATATCGATACTCTGACGCTTTCAAGTACGCATCTACCATGGTTGCGTTCTTACTTCGAGTCGGCGCGTCCAAACTGCCGCTTCCTCGATCCCGCCGAAGCGATTGTCGCGGGGCTAGGCAACGGCACACAGGGCACAGGACAGATTCGTGGCCTAGTAACAGAAAGTGATGCCTATAACGTCGAAACCTTCCAACGTATGTTGCAGCAGTTCGGCGTAGATATCCCGTTAGAGGTGGTCTCGCTACCATGACGTATGGCCTGCTGACATTTCAACGTGAACCACGATGAAATACCCACAAGCTGATACTCCAGACAGCGGCACATGCCGCTGCCTAGTTGCCCTCTACTCAGACGGTTTATCCGCAGAGCTATCCGCGTCCTGTGAACGCTTGCCTTGTCCATCTCCGCGTGCAATATCCTCATGGCTGATAACCATGACTTCTCTTGGCCACCACTCTGGATGGTTATCGCGGATAAAGGCCAACATTTTCTCGCGAATGTTCATCTCGGCCGTCCAGCCCGCCATAGGATCCGATGTCATTAAATAGCAAGTGACCGTTTGCGCGTAGGCAGTTTGCTTGGTCACATAACAAAGCAGTTTATGATGCTCAATGACATTATCTTCTTCCTGGGCATAGGCTAAAAACATCTCCCTCACTTGAGAAATATCAGCGCTTAAATGCAGCGTCAGCTCTAAGAAGCGGTACATTTTAGTGCTCTTCACCGAGAGGTTTTCAAACGGCTTAGACGTAAAGTAGGTAACCGGCACGATGACACGTCGTTCATCCCAGGAGCGCAGTCGAATAAAGGTATAAAAAATGCCCTCAACATAGCACCATTGCCCTTCGAAGATGACCAAGTCACCAATTCGTATAGGCTTGGCAAGCGACAGCTGAAAAGAAGAGAGGATATTGCCTAACACCGCTTGGCCGGCAATACCTACCAGTACGGCCAGCACACTAGCCGACGCCAACAGCGACAAGCCTAAAGACTCAAACAGCTGGATCTGCCCCAGTACATAAACCGACACACCAATGACGGTGATTAAGATAATCACGCGGCGCAAAGCATACAGCGAGGTTAACAGACGACGTTTATCTTTAGGCTTAGTATCGTCAATTTCCCCGACTAAGCGCCGTGTCATGCGCAGCATGATCGTGTCGATCAAGCGTAGTGCAATGGTACCAGCACCCCAGGCCATAATTGAGATCAACAATACGCGGAACGTCGTCGTCACAATGGCGGAAAACGATACAACGTAGTCCAGCAACATCTGCGTTACCAGCGACATAACAATCATCGCCATGGGCACGCCAATTTGATCGGCGAAAATAGTAGACACGCCTGAAGGCAGAATACGTGCCACTAGCCCAACAACGTAGTAAGTCACCATGCCTACCGTGCCAATGGCGATTAAAAAAACCGGGATCGCTAACCATTCCCAAATTTTTAGTATGCCAAACGATGCCTTCAGCCGTTCTGGAATATAGCTTTCTAGCATTGAAGGCCCATACTCTTCATAGAGAGCTGGAATAGACGACACACTCTCTGGCATTACTAGCCAAACAGGATCTTCTTCATTGATTCGATAACGCCCTATCCGAACATCATAAGCCTGTCCTTCTACTTTTAATGCTGCCAGCTCTATATTTCGTCGTGGCGAACCCGCTAAAGGGTTCTGACCAGAAGCGTCTTCAATCGCTGCGTCTTGGCGAGCCGGCAGATTCGAGGCATTTAGCCACTCACCACGCTTTAGTACCTCCGCTAACTGCCTCGCAAGCTCAGCTCCCCTCGCCTGCTGCTCACTTGGATCAATGCCGTTTAGATTAAGCAAATGCGCGGCTGAGGCGTAATTGCCACTTTCGGTGAAGGTTAAAAAGCTACGGACCGCTTCCCGTGGCGACATTCGTTTAGCCTCTTCCGGCACCTCTCCTAGCCCTGCGTTAAGCGAGTCAATAGCGAACCACCGCTCATTTTCGCTCTCATCTCCTTGAGTTTGCGCTGTGCTAACGCTGGAAAACACCAAAGTGACAACCAGCACAACCCACACAGGCCACAAGCTGTTTTTTTTCATACCAACCTTGTCATTAAAAGTAAGTGAGCCAAACAACCAGCCACTAACTGGCAATAAAACCGCCAGCCCTGCGCTGAACACAGTGCATCCATGCCAGTGGTTGAGCAAAGTACAGACGACGTTCTTCAATCCAGCAAGCATCTAGTGTTCCAACACTGCAACACTGAGTCTCAGTTGCACTATCTATTACATGCTTCACTTAACACGTACCCTTCTTAACCAGCAACGTACTCTTTAAGGAGAAACGATGAAAAAGTTAGTAGGTGTTACCAGCGCTCCACGCCCTCACTGGGTGGGTGACGGCTTTCCGGCGCGTTCGCTGTTCTCCTATGGCCCACGCTCCGAGCAGTTGAGTCCCTTTTTGTTACTGGACTATGCTGGGCCCGCCGACTTTACTCCCACCACGCGGCCACGTGGTGTCGGGCAACACCCGCACCGCGGGTTTGAAACCGTCACGATTGTCTACCAAGGAGAAGTGGCGCACCGCGACTCAACGGGCAAAGGCGGCGTAATTGGCCCAGGCGACGTGCAGTGGATGACGGCGGGTGCGGGTATCCTGCACGATGAGTTTCATTCGCCCGCGTTTACAGAGCAAGGCGGTACACTAGAGATGGTTCAGCTGTGGGTAAACTTACCCGCTAAAGACAAAATGGCGACGCCAGGCTATCAGGCAATTTTTAATGCCCAGATTCCTGTGGCAGCGCTACCTGATCAAGCTGGGAGCGTCCGCGTGATCGCCGGCAGCTATATAGATGACAACCGTAAGGCCCACGCGGGCCCAGCACAGACGTTCTCACCGATGAACGTATGGGATGTGCGACTAAACGGTGGCCAGACAACCACGCTGACGCAGCCGGATGGATGGACAACCCTGCTGGTCGTGCTAAAAGGGACGGTTCAAGTCAATGGCGAAGAGGTACTGCGTGACGCGCAAGTAGCCGAGCTTTCAAGAGCGGGTGACGCGCTGACACTTGAAGCCAATAATGACGCAACCCTGTTGCTGCTGAGTGGCGAGCCGCTCAATGAGCCAGTGGTAGGTCATGGGCCGTTTGTGATGAATAGCGAACGTGACATCATTGAAGCGATAGAAGACTTTAACAACGGCCGCTTTGGCCACATGCCAAGCTAATGACGTCGCTATTTAAGCAGCAACTTTTCAAGCAGCTACTGTTGAAGTAATTACTATTGAAGTAACAATTGGGCTGGCTTAATAGCCAGCCCTTCCGCTACGAATTAATTACGCTGCTGGTCTGGAAAAGGAATGAATTCTTCATCGTCCCCCGGCGGCAATTTAAATCGCCCATGCTCGAAGTCACCTTCCATCCACGCCTGCTTAGCAGCCGCTAATTTTTCCCGGGAAGACGCCACGAAGTTCCAGGAGATATAGCGTGGTCCATTGAGCGTTTCGCCGCCGAGCAGCATTAGCCGAGCTCCGCTTTCGCCCGCAGTTACGGTAATGGGGTCACCCGGGCGGAAAACCATCATTTGTCCCGCATCAAAGATATCCCCTGCAATACTAACGCTACCCGACGTTACATAGAGCCCACGGTCTTCGTGGCCATCTGGCAAAGGAAGCTTAGCACCTGGCTGGAGAACTGCATCCGCATAGAACATCTCCGAAAAGGTCTGTACAGGCGCCTGTTCACCCCATGCCGTACCCAGAATCAAACGAACCTCTTTACCCTCACCTTTAAGCAGCGGCAATGTCTCCTGCCCATGGTGCGCAAAGCTGGCGGGTTTATCTTCGTATGCTTCAGGCAATGCCACCCACGTCTGAATACCAAACAGGGAGTGCTTATTCTGACGTGTAGCGGGGCTAGTACGCTCGGAATGGGTCACGCCATTACCAGCAACCATCCAATTAACCGCCCCAGGATGAATCATCTGATTAGTCCCCAGACTGTCCCGATGCTGGAACTCTCCCTGGTACAAGTAAGTGACCGTAGCAAGTCCAATATGGGGATGAGGACGAACATCGATACCATCCTCTCTAAGAAATTCAGCGGGCCCCATCTGATCAAAAAAAATAAACGGGCCAACCATCTGGCGCTTGGGCGCGGGAAGCGCACGTCGTACCTCAAAGCCACCTAGGTCGTGTGCACGAGGTACGATCAGTGTTTCAATATCGTGTAGGTTGCCTGCGGAAGGACATTTAGGCTCAATATCGGGCATCCAGCTCATAGGAATTTCTCCAGAAGTGAGAGGCAGGAAAGTGTCGAATACTCGTTAAGCGAGCACATAGCGTCCCTTGGTATCGCTGGTTTCATGTTCAATGGTAAAGGGGCTTGCAGGTGTATCAGACATCGCCTTCTCCTTCTTATATTGCACGTTACCCAGCCAAGGGCCTATTGCTATAACTTAATAGATATCAGCGAAACATCCATGACGCGACTAGACGCACCACACGGGGCATCACCACATAGACCACCAGCCCGACCACGCTGGCAGCAACAACACCGTGGCGAATACCCCATGTATTCAACCAGGGAAATAACGCGAAAAGCGGCCCCCAAAGAAACGGAACCAACATGGTGAGAGGCCAGATAACCGAGGTTGTAACAAGCCACTGCTTCCAGCGCACAGGCTGTTTGTTAACAGGTGCATTAGGTGGCGAGAACCAGTAATCGATACCGCTTTGAATCTGGATGACTTCCTCTTCCCGAAAGGCCGGTAACGCATCATTGATCAACGCCTTTCGTTCGGCAGACTCAAGCCATCTCCCGGCTTCAGCATGGGAGGCAAACCTAAGCGCTATTTCATAATCATGGTGCCCCTCAGCAGGACGAAGAATATGCACGCCAAGATGACCAGGATACTGACCCGCCACATGGATGATTTTTTTTAACCATGCTTCATACTCAGCCCGCGCCTCGGGTTTCACGCGATGACATATCTTCAGTGTTAGCGCACCGGACTCTTCGGGTGACTCTGCACTATGTTCAGGGGGCATGGTGGTATTCCATAATTGATGGACAACGGATTAATGCCATCCTTGCAAGCAATGACCAGGGGCCTACCTGCCCCCAGTCATGAGCATGGTTTACTTCTTATCAGAGGATTGTGTCAAAGTGCTGTAGCTATTCATTAAGTTGCGATAGTCGGGGATATGATTAGAAAAGAGCGCCCCTAGGCCTTCAATATCATTTCTCCAATCACGATGAAGTTCGCAGGCAGCACCAAACCAGGTCATTAACTGGGCACCGGCGCTACTCATGCGGTCCCAAGCAGCATCACGGGTAAGTTCGTTAAAGGTCCCCGATGCATCGGTGATCACGAACACATCAAACTCTTCTTCAAGTGCGGAAAGCGCCGGGAAAGCCACACATACCTCGGTCACCACGCCCGCAATAATCAGCTGTTTCTTACCCGTCGCCTTAACCGCTTTTACGAAGTCCTCGTTATCCCAGGCATTAATTTGTCCAGGGCGTGCGATGTAAGGCGCCTCTGGAAACATCTCTTTTAATTCAGGTACCAGCGGCCCATTAGGCCCATCTTCGAAGCTTGTGGTAAGAATCGTTGGCAGACCAAAGTATTTCGCCAAGTCAGCAAGCGCCAGTACGTTATTTTTGAACCGATCAGGGTCAATATCACGAACTAAGGACAACAGCCCAGTTTGGTGATCTACTAAAAGAACGGCAGCGTTATCTTTATCGAGACGAACATAGGGGTTAGCCATGACATACTCCTTTATCTATTAGCCTGAGTGGGCTTTTGGAAAACACAGATCCAACAGCTCTTGCGCATGCCATACAGAGTTTAGTAGTTCGCTGACTCGATGATTAGATAGAAAATTAAGACACAGCGTTGCACAGGGAGAACACATGACGCCCCCTAATCTGAATGATCTTTATTATTTTGTGAAGGTAGTCGACCATGGAGGGTTTTCTCCAGCGGGCCGTGCGCTGGGCATTGCCAAATCAAAATTAAGCAGACGAGTGGGAGAGTTAGAAAGTCAGCTTAACGTGCGCTTGTTGCACCGTTCGACCCGCCACCTAACACTCACTGATATTGGCCAACGCTACTACCAGCACTGCAAAGCCATGCTAGTGGAAGCTGAAGCGGCCCAGCAGTTCATCGAAGAAACCCAACAAGTGCCCTGCGGTACCATCCGCATCAGTTGTCCCACGGGGCTATTGAGCTTTCACGTCAGTGCAATACTGGCTGATTTCATGGTGCTCTACCCAGATGTCCTGATACATCTGGAAGGAACTAACCGCCGTATTGACCCGTTTGTTGAGGGTTTTGACATTTCACTCCGCGCCCGCCCCTTTCCTTTAGAAGATAGCGAGCTTGTTCTGAAGGTACTATCGGATCGCGGGCAATGCTTGGTAGCAAGCCCAATACTGATTGAACAACACGGCATGCCATCAACGCCCAACGATCTTAGCAAACTGCCTAGTCTAAGCAGAGCAAGGCCAGAGGAAGCTCACACTTGGCACCTTCAACGCGACGGTGAAGAGTGCCAAATTGAGCATTCGCCACGGTTTATTACCACTGATATGACCGCACTTTATAGAGCAGCACTGGCTGGCGTTGGTGTGGTGCAACTTCCAAGTTTAATGCTAGGCGATTCGTTGGCCTCAAATAAGCTAGTGCAAGTAGTGCCTGAATGGGAGCCTCGACGGGAAGTTATTCATGCGGTTTATCCTTCCCGTCGAGGCTTGCTGCCCTCTGTCAGAGCACTGTTAGACTTTCTTGCCGAACGATACGCAGCCATTGGAATGGAACGCTAATACACGCATCACCGCTCCATTTCGCCCAGCGCCTTGAGTTCTTCGTCATATAGCGCGACTAGTAGCAGCTCGCCGTGCTCGTTGACTCGAAACTGACCATAACGGGCGAGCTCAAAACGCTCAGCGTGGCCTTCCTGAAAGAAAAATGCATCCGTAGCAAAGCGCACGTTCCCATTGCGCAACCGGTAGCGTAAGCGTCTTTCGTCATCGCCTAGCGGCGTGCCATCATCCAAGCGTTGGAAGTGGGCGATTGATGCTTCATCCAAACGAACCACCACGCTGTCATTGGCTGCCGTTTGCATGGCATTTCCATCCGCCTCTTCGTGGCGATCAATTGCACGCTGCATACGAATACGGTTAGCCAAGGCAAAGCTTAGCGCCATGTAGTCACCCTGCATTAACGAGCGCGGATCAACCGGAGCAAGCTCCAAATAAACAATCTCACCTTCGGCCAGGTGATGCTCTTTCTGCCAAATGGCCCAGTTAACCACCGCTAGCACAACAGCAGTGGCAACAATGACTATCCAGCGGTTTCGCTTCACGTTACGGCTCATTAGCATCTCCTAGCGGCATGGGCTTATGCACTGTTAACCATCGGTTTAGCCACCAACGCTTCAGTCCCCAGCGAATGGATAACAGCAACGCCCCCATTGCCAGCAACATGAGTGATTTCATCAACAGCGTCACCTCCAGCCAGTAGTAATAATTACTAGCCGCCATCAGTAGTAACAAAATACCGCTTCCCATCAGCACCCGGTGACCAAGCGTAAATCCGAGCAATAGTACGGTAACCCCAGCGCCAAGCCCCGGCATATACACTGATACCACCGCCACTAGCGCGACTGCGCCATAAATCACCAAGCGTTGCACAATGGCAGGCTGAGAATGCTGACGAAATGCCTGATGAATAACGCACACTAAGGCCAACGCCACCAAAGCAGTGCTCAGCCAACTGGCAAGCCATGGGTCAAACCACTGAGCGTCTGAATCGTAAAGCCAGGCAAGCTGGTTAGAGTACGCCTGCCCTTGAAGCACCAACACTCCCATTAACAGGCCAGCCCCCCATGCCTGAACCGCCCCTATGCGCCCAGGCCAACGACATTCATTCAACCAGAGCAGTGTCAGCACCAGCACCACCATGCCAATCGCCACCGGTGCCAGTCCATTGGCTGCCAACGCCATCGTTAACGCTAAACTTGCTAAAAACGCCGACATACTGCGGTGAACCTGGCTCGGCATGATCAGCGCCAGCGAGCACTGTAGCGCCAGCAGTACCCACCATAGGCTTGCGGAAACACCCCACATCTCGACCGCTGGCCAGGCTACTAATAATTGCCCAGCTAAGCTAAACGCCAGCGCCATGTGCTCCAACACATCGCTTCGTGCGGCGCGTAGTAGCGCAAATGCCCCGCCAATCAACAGGCTGCCTACGACAAGAGAAGCCACTGAGCTTTCCAGTACAAATACCACTGCCGTGGCAATAAAGCCCAACAGAAACAGCGCTGCTAACCAGCCGGAAAACGCCTGCAGAACCCGCACAAACCAGGGTGATTCCAGCGGCGTTGTAGATGAAGGCTCATTTAGCGCAATGCCAGCCTGAGTTAATCGCTGCTTTAACGTACTCATAGACTGACTCATGACGCCTCCTCCGCGTTTAATCGCTTCAGCCACATCACCGCTGCCGCCCCCATGGCAAAGACCGCACCTGCCAGCAACAGCAAGCCGCCTTCATTCCATTGGCCTTCCCATAATACGTAGCGTGCGAGTAGCAATGTGACCACCGCTATCAGCGAGACGCAGCCCCCTGCCAACATAAATAGCTCAAGCCGCCACTGACGATAAACGCCATACAGCACTGCCAACCACACGGGGTAAACCGCCACAATCGGTGTCAACGCATGCGTTTCCCCACTCACCCACGCCATCATCAGTAGCGTCAGCGGCACGCCGCTACCCAGCGCCAACAAACAAATTGCCCAACGCCCCGGCCAACCTCGGCGCTGCACGCCCCACTCCCAGACGACTTGAGCCGCTAAGTTGATCAGCACCAGCCCCCATAAACCGGCATTATCAGCCAAGAACACACTGCCTAAAATGCCGCCCCAAGTGCTGCTATACAGCCACACTGATAGGTTCAAAAGTCCTAGCCATGCCACCCAAAGGGCATCAAAACGAGCGATCCATACCAACGGCAAACTAAGCAGGCACCAAAGGAAAAACAGCTGCCATGGGTCAGCACCCGTTTGGTAAACCTGACCAACCAGCGCCAGTAGTACGCCTATCAACAGAAACGCCGCGGCTAACGCCACGCGAAAAAGCATCACGCTCGCGCTACCCCACACCGCTATGCCTGCCGCCAACACCAACGCGGCCTGCACTAACGCAAAGCGTGGCAGGCGGCCCATGTCCGACCAATTGAAAGCCACGAAAAACAGCACCGCGCAAGCCAGTGCCAAGCCACCCAGCCACAGCAGCAGCCGGTCAATCAACAGTGCCCAGGCGTGGGGCGACGGATGTAGTCCCGCCACCTTAACCGCTAACGGCACTTGTTCAGGAGGTATCACTCCCTGCTCAATTAACGACATGAGTTTACGGCGTGTAGTGGCCATGAGCGCTCTCCTTGCTGAAACACACTTGTTGAAATAAGGGGAAGCGTTATTACAAACATCGCCCTATCGTTAGAGTCCCCGTGACACATTTGTGAACTTTGCGCGATACACTCTTTATCACCCCGTGACCCGCCTGTGATGGTGAGCATCTAGGCTAGATTTTGAACCTGTCAGTTAGGCAGGCTTAAATCTTGGGGAGAGACCTCTATGAATAAGCTTACTACAGTCACTGCCATCTGCTTATTTAGCCTAATGGCAACGGCTAGCCACGCCGATGACATGATGTCCGAAGAAGGCATGATGGAAGACGACATGTCTCAGTCTATGGAGAGTGCGCCAATGGAGCATGAGTCAATGGGAAAAAGCGATATGGCGATGGATGATATGTCCGACGCGATGGACGACTCCATGGACGGTTCTATGGACGGGGATATGCATGATGACAGCATGTCTGACGATGGCATGGAAATGGAGAAAGACATGGAAATGCAAGACGAGGACATGTAAGACGAGGACATATAAGCTTCTGCCACACTATTAATCTGAGCACTCAAAAGCTGGGATACCTATGACACGAAACGTACTGATTATTGAGGACAACCCGGGTATCGGTGAGCTCGTCCGCATGCATGTGGCCGAGCTTGGTATGAACCCCGTTCTTTGTGAACGGGGTGATACCGGGCTTGAACGTTTTCGTGAAGGGGGTATCGATCTAGTAATTCTCGACTTGATGCTGCCCGGCCTGGATGGGCTGTCGATTTGCCGCGAAATTCGCTCCGGCCCAGGTTACGTTCCGGTACTGATGCTAACCGCCAAAAGTACGGAGCTTGATCGCGTACTAGGTCTGGAAATGGGGGCGGATGATTACCTCACCAAGCCTTTCAGTGTGGCTGAACTATCGGCAAGGGTGAAAGCCTTGTTCCGACGCGTAGATGCCATGGCATCTGCCACCGTCACGCAACCCAGCCAGCAAGAATTAATCACCGACGGGCTGCGCATTGATCCGCTGCGTCGGCGGGGGTTTATAAAAGATCAGCCTGTCGAACTCACCGCCCGGGAATTTGACCTGTTATGGCACTTTGCCAGCCACCCAGGTCGGGTATTCAGCCGTATCCAACTGCTCGACACTGTGTGGGGCTACAGCCACGAAGGTTACGAGCATACCGTCAATACCCATATCAACCGCTTACGGGGCAAGATCGAAGCAGATCCCGCTGACCCGGTGTTTATCCAAACCGTTTGGGGGGTGGGCTATCGCTTCCGCGAATAAGTTATGCTGAAAACACTCTATACTCGGCTAGCCTTAGGCTTGTTTCTGTTATTGCTCGTCGTCGGCCTGCTATATACCTTCATCAGCCTCTATTCGCTGCGTGAATACAACGCTTCGGTCAATCAGGCGTTACACCAGAATCTGGCCAAAAATCTAGTGTCAGACAGAAACCTAGTCAGCAACGGGCAGCTTGATAGTAGCGCCCTGGAAGAACTGTTCGCACTCTACATGGCCATTAATCCCAGCATCGAGATCTACCTGCTAGGGCTGGATGGCACCATTCTGTCTTATTCAGCAGATCCAGCGAAGATTAAACGCAAGCAAGTCTCGATGGCCCCCATACGCAGGCTGATGGCTGACATGAGCCTTTATCCAATATTGGGCGACGACCCTCGCAGCCATGACCGGCAGAAAGTCTTTTCCGTTACCCCAGTGCCAACAGCAGACAACCCCGAAGGATATCTATATGTCGTGTTACGGGGTGAAGAGTACGACGCGGCGGAAACCATGGCCCGTGGTGGCAAACTACTGGAAATGAGCGCCTGGGCGCTGCTGGTCAGCCTAACAGTGGCGATGCTCGCAGGACTGACTATTTTCCGCCTGCTGACTCGCCGCCTGAGATCATTAACACGGCGAGTAGAAGCGTTCGAGAACAGCGACATGAGCCAGTCCCAACTCGATAACAGATGGCACGACAAACAGTCCGTGGTGCGTGACGAGATCGACTATCTGGACGTTACCTTCGACGACATGGCTCGCCGGATTGCCACCCAGATCGAACAACTGACAGAAAAAGATGCCCAGCGCCGTCGTTTGATCGCCCAGGTATCCCACGACCTACGCACCCCGCTAGCCTCCATGCAAGGCTATATCGAAAGCCTGAAATTAAGACGTGATCGTCTCAGCCCCCAAGAACAAGATCGCTTTCTCGACATTGCCCTCAAAGAGGGCCGTCGGTTAAGCCGCTTAGTGGATGAGCTCTTCGAGCTTGCCGCCCTTGAGGCAAGAGAGAAACAGCCGGTGCCAGAACCCTTCCCGCTAGCGGAGCTGGTCCATGACGTGGTGCAGAAGCACGACCAAGCTGCACGCGACAACCACTTGGCGCTAACGTTAAGTGGCAACCCAGCACTGCCAACCGCGTACGCCGACCTAGCGATGACCGAACGTGTGCTGGACAACTTAATCAGCAACGCCATTGCCTACAGCCCCGCTGGCGGCCAAATCGACGTTGTGCTTAGTCAAATGAATGGAGAACCACAGGTTTGCATACAAGATAGCGGCCCAGGCATTGCGGAACAGGATCTACCGCATATCTTTGACCCGTTTTATCGTGGCGAAACCTCTAGTGGCGTTGGCCATGCAGGGCTAGGGCTAGCGATTGCGCGCAGAATCATGACGCTTCAGGGCGGTGATATCGGCGTCGAAAACCTAGCCAGTGGCGGGGCATCGTTCTGCATACGGTTACCCACCGCCCCCTCGCCCCCCAACGTTATAAATACGTAATAACCTAGAGAGTTGGTTGTGATAACTCTCATGCAAACTGGTCACAGTAGTCACACCCTTTCCCCATAGCGAGTGGAGATACCACATGCTTATAAAGATAGCCAAACCGAGTGATTTACACGAATCCGATGTAACACCGGAATCTATTTACCTCTCCCGACGGCGCTTTATGGGGGGCATGGCGGGCTTAGGCGCGGGGCTTGCCCTCTCCGGCCACGTCCGCGCCAACGAAGATTATGCTGATGTGCCGGAAGGCGATGCCCCAGCCTGGCTGAAGGAAAAAATCAGCGACACCCAATGGCGAGCGATCACCCCCAGCGACCCTGATAAAGATAAAATCGCCCCCTTTGACGATGCCAGCGGCTACAACAACTTTTTTGAGTTTGGCACCGACAAACGCGACCCCGCCCGCCATGCAGGCAGCCTGGAAACCCAGCCCTGGAGCGTGGTGGTCGATGGTGAAGTGAATAACGGCGGGCGCTTTGCCCTAGAAGACTTCGCTAAGCCTGCGCAGTTTGAAGAGCGCATTTACCGCCTGCGCTGCGTAGAGGCGTGGTCGATGGTAATTCCCTGGCTTGGCATCCCCCTTGCGGAGGTGATTCGACGTGCCGATCCCACCAGCAAAGCCAAGTACGTGCGCTTTGAAACCCTGGTGGACCCAGAGCAAATGCCTGGCCAGCGCTCTTCGTTCTCGATAATCGACTGGCCTTATGTGGAAGGTTTACGCCTAGACGAGGCTATGAACCCGCTAACACTGCTCGCCATGGGCATGTATGGCCGTGAACTGCCCAACCAAAACGGCGCACCCTTGCGGCTGGTGGTGCCCTGGAAGTATGGCTTCAAAAGCATTAAATCGATTGTGCGTATCTCACTGGTGGAAGAGCAGCCGGTCAATTCCTGGCAACGAATCGCCGCCGATGAGTATGGCTTCTACGCCAACGTTAACCCACAAGTTGACCACCCACGCTGGAGCCAAGCCACCGAGCGGCGGCTTCCCAACAGCCTGTTCAACGCTAATACCATTGATACCCAGATGTTCAACGGCTATGCCGACGAGGTTGCCGAGCTATATGCTGGTATGGATTTAAGGAAGCACTACTAATGGCTGCACCACGGGTATGGTTACTGTGGCGGGTAGGCGTTTTCCTGGCGGCGCTCGCGCCGCTGGTGTTCTGGGGCTGGCAGGTAGCGATTAACGCCGCAGGCCCCGAGCCAGGCAATTATCTGCTGCTAAACATCGGCATTGGCGG
>NZ_JABUZF010000165.1:26158-50521 GCF_014897885.1 Halomonas sp. 3D7M
TCCGCCGTCAGCTTGGTCTATGGACACTCGCCTACGCCACCCTGCATATGCTCAGCTACGCGCTGTTTATTCTAGGGCTTAACTGGACACTGTTGGGTAGCGAGCTGGTCAAACGGCCCTACATCATTGTTGGCATGATCGCACTGATCGGCCTTGCCGTATTGGGGGCGACCTCTAACAAATGGTCGATGCGCCGTTTAGGTAAACGCTGGAAGCCGTTACACAAATTTTCCTATGTCATTTTAGGGCTGGTACTGCTGCACTTCTTTTGGGTGGTGCGCGCCGACATGCAAGAGTGGGCCATGTATGCCGCCATTGCCACGTTAGTCATGGCAACCCGCCTGCCGCCCGTCGCGCGCACACTGCCAAAGCTGCGCTATAGATTGAGTCGTACTTAGGGCTTGTAAGAGCTATCAACCGACGAAACCTAGCCAAGTACGCAGCGCAGGTGCTTACGATAGGCAGATTTGTCGCGCGCTACATCTGGAGCCTTCATTACGTCGTTGGCGATAAAGGTCGGCAGGGCTTCTAAGCCGATAAATTCCTGAGATTTGTGGAACGGGAAGTAAACACCATCCACACCGCACCCTTCGAAGAAGTTATCCGGTTCATCGAACGCTTCCAAAGGCGCGTTCCAGGTTAACGACAACATATAGCGACGTCCCTGCAGCAGGCCACCACTACCGTACTGCTTGGTCGGGTCTTGGCGGCTACGGCCATCGCTGGCGTAAAGCGAGCCGTGGCCTTCTGTGAACACCTCATCAATGTAGCGCTTCACAATCCAGGGCGCGCCCATCCACCAACCAGGCATTTGATACACAATCGTGTCCGCCCACAGGTAATTCTGCACCTCGGCCTTCAGATCATAGCCTTGATCAATCACCGTCTCGCGTATCTGATAGCCCATTTCCTGCAGAGTGCTTACCGCCACGCCGTGCAGCGTATTATTGAGTTCACCGCCAGAGTGTGCAAACGCTTTACCGCCATTAATCAGCAGAATTTTCATTAATAAAACCTCTCATGATAGCCTGATATCCATGCTTATACTCTTTTGCATGGCGTTTAATGAACGGTATTGTGAGTTCAAAACATGCGAAAAAATAGCGACACGTCAGCAAGACACTTTTGATTTAAAATCAACAAACAGGGTATTCGCCATTAAGGCAACCGATAACGCTATGAACAGCACTCAATGAAAAGCACCCTTGAAGAACAGCAGGCCTTTGTGACGGTCGTCGATAGCGGCTCAATCACCGGTGCTGCAGAACGGCTTGACATTACCGTTTCTGGGGTTAGCCGTGCGCTCAACCGCCTGGAGCAAAAACTCGGCGCTACCCTGCTACGTAGAACCACGCGTCGCCTGGAGCTGACCGAAGAGGGAGAAACATTCCTAAACCATTGCCGCCGTATTCTCGCCGCCGTGGAAGAAGCCGAAGAAGCGATGCTGGATCGCCACAATCAGCCGCAAGGCAGGTTACGGATCAACGCCGCTCCCAGCTTTATGCAGTTCGTGATTGTGCCGGTGATTGGCGAGTTCCGCGCACGCTACCCTGGTATTACGCTGGAACTCGATACCCATGACCGCTTTATCGATCTACTGGAGCAGCGGGTTGATTTGGCCATCCGCATTGGCAAACTAGAAGACTCGTCGCTACACGCCCGCCGCCTTGGCCACAGCCCGCTGCGTCTTCTGGCCAGCCCCGCCTACTTTGAACGCAACGGCGCGCCGCAAAGCATCGACGACCTTCAAGAACACAGTTTGCTAGGCTTCAGCCAGCTCGATCATCTCAACCGCTGGCCTCTGTGCCGCGCCGATGGCCAACCCTTGCATATCACTCCAACGCTGGCGGCCTCCAGCGGAAGTACGCTAATAGAGCTGGCCATGGCAGGAGAAGGTATTGTCTGCCTCGCCGACTTTATGACCATCACTCCCCGTCGCAACGGCACACTGGTGGATGTATTACCCGATTGCATAGAAATGCAGACCCAAGCGGTCAATGCCGTGTACTACCGCCAAACTACGCTTTCCCAGCGCACCCGACTGTTTATGGAGTTTTTAGCTGAACAACTGCCAGGGAAGTATTTGATCGCTTAAATCACTCAATTAGCCGCCCCGAGTGCCCAGAAGCTGTTTGAGAACCCGCGATTCCAGCACAAAGGGAACGGACATATGATCTTCGCCCTCCACGGTGTGAAAACTGCTACGCAACCCGTATGCCGACAATGCTTCAATCCGCTGGTATAGCTGGCTAGCATCCTGCTGGTTCTGCAGAGAGTCGTTATCGGCCACGGCCAATGACAGGCTGTGATGGATAACATTTACCTCTCCGGCTTCTACCTGCTGCCTGAAGTCGCGTTCATGTTTCAACAGGTAGCTATTGTTCCACCAGAGACTGGGGCTGGCCGCGACAATGTGGTTAAACAGATCCGGCCGAGTAAATAAGGCATAAATCGCAAACATACCGCCGAACGAGTGCCCATAAAGGCTCTGGTGATTAGCATCCACAGGGAAACGCTCGGCAACCGCTGGCATTAGGCTGTGCTCGATAAAATCGAGCAGTTCATCCTGTCCTCCTTGAGGTGGTTCGTTGTGTTCCTCTGCCACCGGAGGAGATAAGTCGTAGGAGCGTCGCAGAAAGTTATGCGGCGCTTCTCCTGGATAACCAATACCAACAATGATGGCTTGGCGAAACTGCTCTTGTGCCCGCTTAGCCTCATGCAAGGAAGCGAAATAAGCGTTGCCATCCAACACATAAATCACCGGGTAACCGCCGCTATCAGGCACCTCGCCTTCCGGTTTACTGATCAGGATACGATAGGTGGCACCTTGCTCGTTTTGCATCGCCCATTCCAGCGTCTGATCAAGGGTCACCTGACGTTCGGCCGTAACGGGCGACGCATGTGCATGCGTTGTTTGCCCTAATACGGCCATTAAAGCCAGCCCGGTAAACACTAATATTCTGACGGATAATTGCATGACTAGTTGTCCTCGCGATGCTACGGCTTAATCACCATTTGTATGAGAGGCTGCCAATCAGGCTGCGCCCGGCACCGCGATAGCAATAGATACCCTCACAGGAAATGTGCTCTTCGTCCGTTACGTTAGTGGCGTTGAGGCTGGCACGAACTCCCTGTAAAGAGCCCGCGAAATCATAGTGAGCCGCCATATCAATCAGGCTGTATCCAGCGTTTTTATTGCTGTTGGCGTTATCAATGTACTCACTTCCGGTGTAGCGCACGCCACCGGAAAGATGCAGTCGCTCCAACGCAGGAACGCGATAATCCACCCAAAGGGACGCCAGATGGCGTGGGGTATTCGCCAAGTCACTCCCCTCGTTGCCATCATTATCTACGGTGATTTCGCTGCGGTTATAGTTGTAACTTGCCGTCATGCGCAGGTTATCGGTGACATTCCCAACAGCCTCAAGCTCCAACCCACGGGTGCGCACCTCTCCGGTTTGGATTTGAAACAGCGGATTGTCGAGATCGGTGGTTTTACGATTGGTTTCATCAATCTGGTAGATCGCCGCAGTCAACATCGCTTCGCTGCCCACTGGCTGGTATTTCAACCCCAACTCAAACTGCTCACCTTCGGTGGGATCAAAGTCATTGCCGCTTGCATCGGTGCCGCTCTCAGGCAAGAACGACTGCGCATAGCTAAAGTACGGAGATACCCCTGAATCGAACGCGTAAAGTGCGCCAAAGCGCCACGTGTTCTGTTCATCTTGGCTTTCGCTAGTAGTACCAGTGAGGTTGTTGCGAGTTTCGTCCCGCACCCAATCGCGACGCAGACCGGCGGTCAAACGCCAGTTATCGAGTTTAATCTGATCCTGTAAATAAAGGCCTCTACGATGGTTTTTACCACTGTCGTTGGTCCAAACGTTACTCGGCTGAGCGACAGGCTGACTATAATCCGGGTTGTCGATATCGATCGACGGCGCGCTGCCACCCGCATAAATAACATCGTTCTCAAGATAGGCGTAATCGACGCCTAACATCACCTGGTGCTCCACCGCGCCCTGATCAAAGGTCGCCATCAGCCGGGTGTCGGTGCTAAGCGACTCCATCTCTTCGTAAAGGCCGACACTGCTGCGGTTTAGCGTTGTACCGGCTAAGGTACCTGCTGAAAGGTACTGATTGGTGGCATCCACCTGACCGTAGCGTACATTTTGCTGCAGTTGCAGCTGGTCACTCCAACGGTGGTTAAATTCATAGCCCAGTGCCCACTGCTGTTGATCCAGCTTGTCGTAATCTTCATCGCCAGCCCAAAAATGGGTCAAGTTATCACCATCCTGATAAGGGCGCGGTGAGGCGGAGGTCTGGCGCTCCTGATACTGCGTAATAAAGGTAATGTCGGTACGTTCGCTCATCTGCCAATGGAGAGTAGGCGCCAGCAAGGTGACGTCATTATCCACCTGTTCGATATCTGTTTGTGCATCGCGCATAACACCCACTATGCGGTACTGCACATCGCTGCCTATATCTCCCCCCACATCGAACTGGCCTTGCAGGTGGTCATGACTGCCGACCTGCAGCTGCACTTCCTTCGTCGCATCCACCTGCGGACGCTTGCTGACCCGGTTCACCAGCCCACCGGGTGAAAGCTGACCATAGCGCATCGAATCGGGGCCTTTAACCACCTCAATGCGTTCCAGGTTATAGGGCACGGTGGAATAGTAAGAGAGCCAGCCACTATTGGGTTGGCGCAAGCCATCAAGAAAATCGCCATGATATACCGTCGGAAACCCCCTCACCGAGATCAAGTCAAAGCGCGGGTCCATCCCCGACGCTTCCACTCGAACCCCTGCCGTGTAGGCCACCGCCTGCTCTACGGACGACGGCTGGCGGTCACGAAGCTGCTCTGCGGTGACCACACTGATGCTTTGCGCAAGCTCTATCAGCGGTGTATCGGTTTTGCTACCTGCCGAGGTGCTAAAGGCCAAATAACCATCACTAGCGATTCGGCTGCCCACCACTTCCACGGTATCTAACACCATGTTTTCTGAGCTACCCGTTTTCTCCATGACATAGTCCGCAGGCCCCCGCTTGACCACTTTCAAACCACTGCCCTGAAGCAGCTGGGCAAACCCCTCTTCCACGCTATAACGTCCATGCAATCCAACGCTTTGCAGGTCTTCAGTGAGATAAGCAGAAAAAGACAACACAACGCCCGCATGACTAGCGAACTGACTCAATACACTGCCCAGTGCCCCCGGTTCGATGTTGTATGCCTGTTGGCTAGCAGCCTGTTGCGACTGTCCATCCACTGTTTGCGCCTGTGCCGCCTGAGCAGGCAACAGCACCATCGAACTCATCAGGGCACAGCCCAGGGCAATACCGCCAAGCGCACGCGTGGATTTGCCACCATGGTGGTATCGAAGTGATATGAGTGTCTGCTTGGGTTCAAAGGATGTGGTCATCGTTATCTCGTCAATTCCAGAATCGGTTGCTTTATCTCTGGGTCGAACGAGATCGAAAAAGGGACAATAAATAATCCAAGTTTTTATTCGCTAGGTTTTAGGGTTACCCAATATTGGGTCAAGCGGTCGACGCTAACCGGCAACGCATTGGCAATGGCTTGGAGCGCCCGGTCGATATCATCAATAGGGAAAGCGCCTGACACTCTCAACCCAGCAATAGAGGGGGCACAGCGCAGTACACCTGTGCGATACCGGCTCAGCTCTGCTACCAAACGGCTCAGTGGCCAGTCCACCGCCACCAGTAGACCGCGCGTCCAGCTATCCGCCTGAGCGTTGGCGGTGGCCACTTCCACATTAACCGAGCTCATCTGCGCCTGCTGTCCGGCAACAAGACGTTGCGTCTCACCACCCGCCGACTGCGGGATCAACTCGACCTGATCTTCCATCACGGTAACCTGGGTCGACGTATCCAGCTTACGCACGGTAAACACGGTGCCCAACGGCACCACAGCGCCCTGCTCGGTATGCACTTGAAGCGTTTTGGCAGCAGTCACGTTTCCAGTTCCATCCCGCGTGCGAATAAAGATTTCGCCTGCATAAAGGCGAATCAACCGGGCAGTCGAGGTTTCCACTATATCCAGTGCGGTGGCGGTATTGAGCACCAGTTGCGTACCGTCCGCCAGCGTATATTGGCGCCGCTCGCCCCGTGCGGTACGGTGGCTGGCCATCCAGCTTTCCACAGGTGCCTGCTGCCAAGCCAACGAGCCCAGGGCGCCTCCCACTGCCAACAAGGCAAAGCCGCGCAGCACGGCTCGTCGGCTATGACTCTGGCGTTGTTTGATCTGCAACGCATTGAGCGAAAGAGTGCCAGGCATCACCTGCAATTGCTGACGCAGTTTTTCTACCTGCTGCCAAGCCTGAAGATGATCCGGATCCGCTTCCAACCAAGCATTATGTGCCTGTTTTTGCTGCTCAGTAACATCCTCCGCGCACAGCAGTGCGTACCAGCGGGCAGCCGCTCTGAGAGTATCTTTGCGGGCTGACTGGGTATCGCTCATAGCGATTCTTCGCACATCAACAGCAGACAATGTTCAGTCGCCTTAGCCATGTACTTTTTCACCGAGCTGACGGATACCCCCAAGCGTTCGGCGATCTCGGCATAACGCAGCCCCTCCAAATGGCAGAGCAAAAATGCCTGGCTTACCTTGTTGCCTAACCCTTCCAACATTTCATCAATCTGCAACAGGGTTTCCAGAATCAAGGCCTGCTCTTCTGGCGAGACAACCACCGGCTCAGGTTGCTGCTTCAAGGCTTCTAACCAGGCTTTTTCCAATGCATCCCGACGCACAAAGTCCACCCATACCCGGCGGGCGATGGTGGTCAGAAAGTTACGTGGCTCATGCAGTTTGCTAATTTGGGAGGAATTACTTGGGGAGGAGAGAATGCGCAGGAAGGTATCCTGAGCCAGATCAGCCGCCTGCCAGCTACAGCCCGTTTTGCGCTGCAGCCAACGCTGCAACCAGCCATGATGTGCATTATACATCTCGGCCAATGGCGTATTCTCAGCTGAAACAGGCATTCCCCCTCCGATAAACGATCAGCAAACGGAGAGACATTCTAATAACAGCCATTAGTTAATACAAATCATTATTATTTTCTTTAAGAATACTATTGTCCTCACAAGCAGCGACCCACTCATGAAAGGACCTCTCCTCGGCGTCGCTCCCCTTGAGGGCATAATAAACCAGCCGTAAGTGGCGCTCTTCATCAACGGTTAACGTCGTGTGCTCGAACGCCACCTCGCCCAGCTCCTCAAGGTAAAGATGACGCACTCCCTGGCAAGGGGCGTTGACCTCCTGGGTTTTCCACACCAGCTTAAACTCAGGCGAAACCTTGGTTAACTCTTCGACAAGCTCATCAATAGAGGGGTCTTGCGCCGCACGGGCAAAGTCGCGCCGAAAGCTGGAGAGCATTTGGCTGACCTGCGCTTCCCAAGGTGATAAGCGCTGACGCATACCAGGGTCGGTAAATAGCAGCCACAGCAGATTGCGGCGCTCAGGCACATGGGATGAGAAGTTGAACAGCCTATCGGCGGCACCGTTCCACGCCAGCACATCCCAGCGTAAGTTAAGAATATACGCAGGCCGTGTCGGCAAATCGTCCATCAACGTTTGGATCAGCGGTGGCACGCTGCACCAGGTTTTGCCTAGCTCAGAGGGTAGCCGCTGATGAGTCAGTAAGAACAGATGGCGGCGCTCAGCCGCATCCAACTTAAGCGCTTTGGCTAGATTGTCCAGAAAAGTCGCCGATACGCTAATATCGCGCCCCTGCTCTAACCAGGTATACCAAGTCAGTCCCACGCCCGCTAAGGCGGCGACTTCTTCGCGTCTTAACCCCGGCGTACGCCTTCGGCGGCCACGAGGCAGGCCCACCTCTTCCGGGGCGATTTTCTCTCGATGTTTACGTAGAAACTCAGCCAAGTCTTGCCGCGCTCGAGTCAGCGTCCGGGGAGCTGTCATTTTGTTACCTTTAATAACTTATCATTTTTAAGAACTTTTCATTTTTAATAACTTTGCACTTTTAATAGCTTAGTACTTTTAGTAATAGCATAAACAGTTAAATTGTACCCCTCTTAAAGCCTCTCCAGAATAGCCCTTCGCTGGCAGAACGCCCGGTGATTTTTCGATCCTTAATTAACATGGAGAGCGTGATGGCTGACCAATCTCGTCTATCGGTATATCTAGTGGCACTAGGTGCGTTTGCGCTTGGGATGGCCTCTTATGTGACTGCAGGGCTAATTCCACTCATCGAAGATGCCTTTAGTGTCTCTGCTGCCACGGCTGCTCAGTTAGTCACGGCATTTACCTTAGCCTATGGCTTAGGCTCGCCTGTCGTTGTTGCCCTTCTGCCCGGTCATCATCAACGCGTGGGCTTACTACTGGCGCTAGCCGTGTTTATTGTGGCCAATATCGCCAGCGCCCTGGCCACCAGTTTTATATCCCTCGCCATATGGCGGGCGGTCGCTGGCGTTGGTGCAGGGGTTTATCTTGCGATGGGCATTGCCGCCTCTGCTGCCATCACACCCGAAGTAAATCGAGGTAAAGCCATTGCGATTATTATGGGCGGCATGGCGAGTGGCACTGTATTGGGTGTACCGGTCAGTCTATTGCTGGCGGAACGTTTTGGCTGGGCGTCAGCGATGTGGCTTATTTCAGTACTCGGCATCATCGCCTATGCTGGGCTTCACTCCAAACTGCCTGCACTACCCTCCCTACCGTCACTGCCGCTTGCCCGCAAACTGGCTATTTTGAAAGCCCCGCATGCCATGGCCATTCTGGCGGTTTCCTTATTGGGCGCCGTTGCTAGTTTGGGTATGTATACCTTTATCGCCCCTTTTATGGCGGCTACCGAGTCAGGCGCTGTTCAGTCGATTACCGGCTATTTATGGGTATGGGGGATTGGCGGCGTCGTGGGCAGTTTTCTGATTGGGCCTCTGGTGGACCGGTTTATCGGCCCTGTGATTACCCTGGCAATTATGTTGCTGCTCTCTCTAGCGCTCATTGCTCTGCCTGTCACGGCGTCGGTTCACCCACTGCTGACGTTACTGCCTATTGCGCTTTGGGGTGCTGTGGGCTGGGCGCTGCAAGTGCCACAAAACAACGAGCTGATTCGTACGCGCCAACCCCACGGCGACGGTAACCTGGCGGTTGCCCTCAATGAATCAGCGCTCTATTTAGGCAGTGCGATAGGCGCTGCCAGCGGAGGCATTATATTGGCCCTCCAGCTTCCCGTTTCGACACTAGCGATGGGGGCGGGGGTTGTCGCCGCGGTAGGTGCGGCAACACAGCTAATCATCGTCATGCGCACGAAACGCTAGCTCAGTTCGTGCACGCCAAGTGGCATGAAGAGAGTGGCATGAAGAGTGCCGCTTGGCGGTTGTGCATAGATCGGCCTCATGCTTAACACCTGAACAGAGCGTATTTCGATAAAGCAAGATTAGCTTACGCTTTCTATACTGCTGATTATTGGCAGTGTCAGAAGCGGTCGCAAAACAACTGACCCTCCGAGAGTTAACGTACTCATATTGTTTCTATTATTGTTCTCCAGCTATTCAAGGATATTATGGGTCTTCAGGAAATCGCTGTCGGTGGCATCCTTCTTAGCCCACTGCTGATCTATGCCCTCTTGGGCTTCATCGTCACTCTGGTGACCCGCACGCTGCTTCACTGGGTGCTGGGGCAGCATACATTGTGGTACGCAGCGTGGTTCGATCTGTCGCTCTTCGTCATCCTTACGGCTGGCATTACCTGTGTATTTACTATTCTGCTCGGGGGTTCTTGATGCGCCATTCGCTCCGACTGCTACTTACTCTGGTTATTGTCGCACTTGCTATTGCCGCCGGTACCTGGCTATGGCGTTACTATCTTTATACTCCCTGGACCCGCGACGCTCGTATTCATGCAGAGGTCGTTACGATTGCGCCTGATGTATCGGGTTGGGTGCATACGCTCAATGTCACCGATACCGATTACGTTACCCAGGGCGACGTACTGTTTGAGATTGATGACACCCGTTATCAAACGGCAGTCGACAGAGCCCAGGCCACGGTTGAACACCGTCAAGCAACGCTCGAACTCAGCCGCGCGGAAGAGAGCCGGCGGAATCAACTGCGTAGCAGTCGTGCGATTAGTGCAGAAGATCAGCAGGTTGCCCAAATCAACTCACGTATTGCTGCCGCCGATCTAAATCAGTCCCAGGCCGACCTCATCAGTGCCCAGCTTGATCTAGAACGAACACAAGTAACCGCGCCGGTCAGCGGCCATGTGCTTAACGTGCAATTTGTCGCGGGTAACTACGTAAATCGCGGCACCTCGGTAATGGCACTGATCGCCGCCAACTCTTATTACGTGGTGGGCTATTTCGAAGAGACCAAAATGGCGTCGATCAACGTAGGCGACCCGGTCGAGATCATTCTAATGAACGGCGCCCCCCATCTGGATGGCCGAGTGGCGGGTATTGGCCGAGGCATTGCCGATAGCAACACCACCCTTAACCAGCAACTACTACCACAGGTGGCGCCAACGTTTAACTGGGTGCGCTTGGCACAGCGTATCCCAGTGCGCATTTCGTTAGACAACGTCCCTGACGACACGCTGCTTAGCGTCGGCATGACAGCAACGGTACGCGTCCACGCTGCCGAGCAGCCTGAGTGATCCATGTCGCCGTTTGTTAATACCTACCTGACGCCCAATGCCACGGCGGTTAAGTTCGCTATCAAAACCACCTTGGCAATGATGCTGGCACTCTATGTGGCTCTCTGGTTCGACCTGGAAAGACCTTACTGGGCGCTAATGTCGGCTGCTTTTCTCCAGGTTCGACCGATGAGCGGCATGGTGATCGAAAAAGGCATCTGCCAGCTTAGCGGCACTGTTATCGGGGCCGTTGCAGGTATCGTGATAATGGCGCTGTTCGTCCAAGCGCGCATACCCGCGCTGATCGTATTGACGGCTTGGATTATGCTGTGCACTTATGTCGGTTCACTGTGGCGTAACAACTACACTTACGGCTGCCTGATGGCTGCCGTCACCGCAATGCTAATTGTGGTGATTTCCAGCGGAAGCACACCAGCGGGTATTTTCGACATCGCCGTGGCCCGGCTTTCCGAACTGGGGCTGGGTGCAGTCTGCGCGATGCTGGTCAGCTCGCTACTCTGGCCATCTCATGTGGGTACGCACCTTGCCACCCAGGCCGACAGCGTCATCAACGAAGCCTTCGAGCATGCCGCCCTGCGTTTGGAAGCCAGCAACGATATTCCAGCGATGCAGAAAGCTCTGCGGAGTAGCCTAGCGCCATTAACACTACTGGAAACCGATAGCCAAGCGGCCCGTTTTGAGGGTCCTGTCGGCCCTGGCCGAGTGCGCGCCACCCATGTACTAACGCGGCGTACGCTGCGCTTTTTCGCCAACCTCCAAGCACTTCATCAACTGATGTATGACCACGCCGACCGGCTCGACCCACAAAGTATCAAGCTTGCATGTCGGGTCGCTCAGGGCTTTCGTGAGGCAGAACACGTCAAGGGGGTCGCGAAAGCAAGAAAAGCACTCCAGGTGCTACGCCATCAGGTTCATGAAAGTGACCAGGAGAACAGCATCGCCCCGCTCGACCAGCGCCTTCGCTTGGGGCTGCGCGAATCGATTGGCCATGCGCTGGTGATGCTCGACGCCCGCGAGGCAATTGCTTCACCGGGGCGCCATAAACTACGCTCATCGCCGCTAGCTTGGCACCGTGACCACCTTGCCGCCAGTATTAACGCCATACGCTCGGGGTTGCTGTTTGCGCTACTGGCAACTTTCTGGATTGTTACCGCTTGGAATAGCGCCATGATTGCTATGATGCTGGGCACACTGTTTTCAGCCTTTTTCGCCAGCCGCGAAAACCCAGTAGCCATTACGATGATGTTTTACAAAGGCATGTTGGCGGCGATTCCCAGCGCCTTTCTATTCGGCCATGTACTGCTCTCCCAAGCCAATGGTTTCCCGATGCTAGCGATGCTGTTTGGCACGCCACTATTTTTAGGCTTACTGGGAGCCACTAACCCGGCCACCATGGGGTACTGCTTAGCCTTTGCTATTTTCAACATTCTGCTGACCATGCCTGGCAACGGCATGGATTTCTCTTTCGATAGCTTCGCCAACCGGGTGGTAGCCGTGGTGATTGGGCTGACCTGCGTCGTTATGGCTTTTCGCCTACTGCCAGGGCCAGGTGCACGACTTAGGAGGCGGCGTCTGATTAAGGCAATTTCCCAGGATATCGATGGGCTACGCCGACGTTCAATTCGAGATGCGGAAACCCGCTTCAGCGGCCATATGGCCGACCGACTACTGCAGCTCGCTCAGCACGACGATATGCTCCCCGAGGACCAACGCCATCTGTTTATTTTAGGCCTGACAGGGCTCGACTTGGGCACCGCGATGTTGCGCCTACGTGACCGTCTTGACGATGCGCCGCATCCGTTAATCCGCCGAACGCATCAAGACCTACTGCAGACGCTGGCCAAGGGTTTTGCAGAGAGTGCCAACGGGCGGCCGCCCCAAGGCATTCGCGAAGCTGGTCAGCAGTTGGAAGCGGCGATTGAGACCTACGGTGACATCCCCGCCGACCGTCTCGTGCTTATGAAAGGCTTGGTTGAACGACTCGAACTGGCCTTAGAGCGTCTTGCGCGCATTATGGCGGAGCGGCTACATAGTAAGCCTTCAGCTAAGCAGCGCTTGTCGACATCATCACAGTGAGCGAATAAATCAATGTGATAGAGCGTTTCGCCTTTGCCAGCTAGATTGCCGAGAAGTACCTTGTCCTAGCTAAAACGTAGAAGCTGGGCGCTGGGCAAAGCGGCATTTCTTAGCGATGGAAAGACGCAGCGAAGCAGGTAGCTTTCCCCTATCATCAACTCATATTTTCACGTTGCGTCCGGCAGGAAGAGATACGATCAATTCGATAGCGAGGATGCAGGCCAACAGCACAATCGGTACGTTCCAATCTCCTGTATGATGGTAAATAGTACCAACCAATAGCGAGCCAGCCGCTGCGATCAGGTAGCCGATAGTCTGCGCCATAGCCGAGATACGGGTGGCAGTGTCGATACTGGCAGCCTTAGCGACGAATAGAAAAGCGCCCAATGATGGGCCTGCACCTTGGCCGAAGCCGAGCAGCAAGGCCCACAGCATAGCACTGCCCACAGAGCCAAACTTCAACCCCAACGTGCCAATAAGGCACAGCAACACCGTCATCACGATGTAGGGACGTTGATCTCGCCTGCGCGAAGCCAGTAGCGGTGTGGCAAAGCTGGCAACCATCAGACTGACCTGAGAAGCAGAGAACACCATGGCCGCAGTGACCTGGGTGGCACCGCGATCCATCAGGATGGTAGGCATCCACGGCAGAAACACATAGAGGTTGAGCGCCTGTAGACCAAAAAACAGGGTGATTGACCAAGCCATGCCGCTCCGATACACATTAACGACAGGCGCAGAATTCACGCCTGCTGGGCCGTTAACGGCGCTGTGCGGTAACTGTGAGTGTTTTCGTAGCTGTGGCAACCAAAACACCAGGGCCAGCATCGCCGGGATGGCCCACAGGCCCAGAGATCTATACGCCGCCCCGACATCCTCGCCCATCAGTTGGAATAGCGGAAAGGAAACGCTAGCCCCCAGTACAGCGCCGACGCCTAACATCAGCGCATAGATGCCCATCACTATACCAATACGCTGCGGATCGAAGCGTTTTCGCGCCAACGCTGGCATGATGACATTCATCACTGCAATGCCCGCACTGCCCAAAACAGTGCCGAGAATCAGACCAGGCTCGCCAAACCAGCGCGCACCACATCCTACACTCAACAGTGCCAGTGCCAGGAAAAGCGCACGCTCCTCTCCAAGCCATTGTCGCAACCGGACACCGGGAATCGAGAAGAGCCCTAACAGTGCCACAGGCAAAGCACTCACCAGCAAGGTGGATGTGGCCCCCAATTCCAGGTTCTGCAGCAAGGGGCCGACGGTGGCGAAAATCAACCGCAGGTTCAGCGACACCAGGATAAAGCCGACCCAAAGTGTCCAGGATTGGGGGGTGCGCGCTTGAGTTACGTGGGCCGCCATCGTGGCAGCTGTGTGAAGGGATTTTTCTTGCATGCCTACTTTCCTTTTTCTAAAACGGTACACACTTCTCAAAGACGGTGGATTATTGGTAACAATCTGGCTTATCCAGATGCTCTACCAGAGGCCGGCCCCTGAATCGACGCGGTGGTATAGATACGATGGCGGGAGTACCAGGCGAACAGGCACACCAAAATCAGGGTTAGCGACAAGCCCTCAAGCATCCCGACATAACCAAAGCGATCAAGCAGCACGCCAGCCAGTAAAGGCGCAGTGGTGCGCGAAGCCACGAACAGGCTGGACTGGATACCGTAGTCAAGTGCCGCCAAACCTGGACGGGTATGATGCATCATTAATCCGAACATCAGCCCAGCCGAAGCCCCCATGGCCAGCGCCAGGGCCATCGCCACAGCAATCAAAGCGTATTGCCCCACGCTGCTCACCACCACGACCGTGAGAGACAGCAGAACCAGTAGGTTCACCGCGGCGAACAGCGGTAAAGCCGCGGTGGCCCCGATCAAGCGGGCGATATGTCCGGCCACTAAACTAGAAATAGCCGCCACAAGACCGCCAAGCACCCCGGCAATCCAGGCTATGCTTTCTTGCTCGAATCCCATGTCCAGCATCAAGGGTTTAAGGTAGACCCAGGCCGCGCCTATACACGGGAAATAGAGCACCAGTAGCATCGCCCAGATCCGGTGCGGGGCCCCTCTGAAGTAGCCGATCCAATCACGTAGACTGGCTTTGGACTGCTCGACCAACGGCGCTGGTGATAACGTGATGTCGTCAGGTTGTCGATGTGGCCGCAACCAAGGCACCAGTACCAAACCTGAGAGCACACCAATTGCGAGGGTGACGAAGGGCCATGCCCAGCCAAGCCGCGCATGCAAAATCAGCATGATGCCTCCGCCCCCAATAGCCGCCAGCGAAGTGGCCAGCGCACGGATGGCACCCGCACGCAGGCGCTCAGATTCAGGCAGTATCTGGATAGCCAACGCATTGATCGGAACATCAACCCATGTGCCCAATAGACAGACCGTCACGGTCAGCAGGAATAACAACCCGCTTGGGGTATCCCTCAATGAATACATGCCTAGCCATAGCAGCGCCAACACGTAGGCCATTCCCAATACCAGAGTCCAGTTGCGGTAGCTGGCCTGGCCCAGTCGCCAGCGATCCACTGGCGTGGCTAGCACGAACTTGAGCATCGCTGGCAGACCCGCGAGTTGAAGCATGCCGATCTCGGTGCCACTCCAGCCATGCTGGCGCAGTATCAGTGGCAATCCAACGAACAAGTAGATCACCGGAGCGGTCAGCACCAGGTTCAACCATCCCAACAGTAACTGCTGCGGCCACCAGGAACCTACGCGCTCCAAGGATTGCAACCGGTGATGGGTATGAATATTCATGATGCCCATCTCCTTACAAACGCCAAGCCAGGCGCAGACCCACTTCGCGGGGTGGGCTGTAAACCGTAACAAAGCCGTTCTGGTAGCCCACAGCATCGTAGGTCTTGTCGGCAACGTTATTGGCATACGCCGAAATCTCCCAGTTACCTCGTTGGTAGCCAGTCACCAAATCGATCAAGCCATAGCCATTGCGCCAGTGCTGATTGGCCGCATCCAAATAGACATTGCTACTCCCCCTCACACTAGCTTGCGCGTACCATCCCTCCAGGGCGTCGTAACGGATGCCGATGTGCCCAGTCAGGTCTGGCGCAAAGGGGTTCCGATTACCGGCATAATTCGAGTCGCCATCCTGGAAGTGATCAAAGTTAGTCCGGTTCCAGGCCAAGCCTGCTTTTAGCTGCCAGCCGTCGCCCAGCAAGTAGTCCATGTCCAGCTCAACGCCTTTGGAGCGTGCCGTGGCTGCGCTGGTGATATACATGAATCCAGGTACCGGCATCTGCATAACCTGCATGTCGTCGATATCCATGAAGTAGACCGCCAGCGAGTAGCGCAGGCGCTTGTCGGACGACCAGCCCTTAAAACCGGTTTCGTATGACCAGTTCGTCTCTGGGGCGAACGCAGCGTAGTTGGTTGCCGCAGACAGGGCGTTGAAGCCCCCCGTGCGAATGCCATGGCTGGCACTCGCATACCACTGGTGCTGAGGGTTGAACTGGTACTGCAGGGCAAGTTTGGGGGAAAAGTGCGTCCAGTCGCGTTTTTGTGTCAGCGCCCCTTGCGGCTGAATTTCTACTGCACTGCGCTCCACTCGCGCGCCGGCCATCAGTGACCAAATATCGGTCAATGGCATGTTCCAGTGAGTGAACAAGGCAAAGGTGCGACTCTTCTGGTCTGCCCGCAAATCTTCTTGCTGCCTCATGCGCTGTCCCACGTTGCGCAGATCATTGGCGCCACGGTCAGCATAAACACCGGCCAGCCAATCCGAATCTCCCATTTTACCGTCTAGCCGGAGCTCCTGGGACAACGTGCTCAGATGATGATCGCGACGGATATGCATCACTTCAGCAGGCATGAAGTCCGTATCCTGCTGAATATCATCCCTGAAATCGTTCCATGCCGTAATGGAATGCAGCTGCAATCCGGACGCGAAAGTATGCGAGGCCTTTAGGGAAAGGGTTTGACCACTTGACTGATTCCAACCTTCCGTACCGGAAGCCACGTGCTGCCTTGGTGATGTAGGGGCACCCCACAGGGCAGCACCATCGTCGTAGTCCTGATGCGCATAGCGCAACACCAAATCAGTGGCAGCGCTGGGAGTCCAACGTACCCCTAACTTCAGGTGGCGACGTTGACGGTCATCTTCCTTACGGCCAGTGAAGATGTTGTCGATAAAGCCGTCCTGCTCCAGCGATGAACCAGAGATACTGGCATAGAGCCTATCTTCGACGAGCGGCTGGCTTAGGGAGAAACGAATAGCCCGTTTGTCGCGGTTAGCTATTTCAACCGACGCGCTAGCACGAGCGATATTGTCCATCGGGAGGCTATGAATGGCGATCACACCAGCTTCAGCATTGCGACCGTAAAGAGTGGACTGTGGTCCACGCAACACCTCGACGCGATCCACATCAAGGAAACTATCCTCGAAGCCTTGCGCCGTCAGAGTAGGCACACCATCGACCAGCAGCAGCGTGGAGGTCGAAAAGGTATTGAAATTGGCCGTCAGCCCACGCATGACAGGCGAGTTCATGCCCGCCTGCCCGAAAGGTTGGAACGACAGGCCTGGTACACGTCCTTCGAGCTGTTCCATGGTGACAATGCCGGACTGCTTGATGTCTAACCCATCGATCATCGACACGCTGGCGGGAATTGCCTCCAGTGGCCGTTCAGTCTTGTCGGCGGTAACGTTAATGGCAGGCAACTCAGATGGCGTTTCCTTTCCATTTTCCACAGCATTGTCGGCAAAGACCATATTTGAGTGCGCGAGCATTGGCAAAGTAAACAAAATGGCGCAACTAAGAGTGCTACGTTCGTTTTTCATGCGTCAATCCAAGAAAGTTGAAGCGTTCATTCGTCTTGGATCACTATAAATATCAAACGCGAATAGGTATTATTTATAACTTAGGAATTCCGGATTTTCCGTTTGGCATTTCGGAGTAATACGCCGATCAGGTCAAAAATGGGGCTTGAAGGAGATGCAATGAATTACCGTCTAACGTCGTTGGATATATCTACACCAGTGCGCATCGGGCAGTCCGCATGGCGTCGCTCACAGCTTACCGAAGACCTGGGAGACTGCATCACGGATCATCTAACGTTTGATGATGGCTTAGCTTTGGCTTACGCACATTACATGCCGCGCTTCGATCTGCTGGAGACACGTACCATCGAACGAAGCAATAGCTCTCTCACCGTGACGATTGCCCTCGAAGGGCAATCAAGCACTACAGGCGTAGATGGACAGTGTTTCAACTTCGTTGCGGGGCATAGCACCATTGCCGCATTCAGCAGCGTTCGAGGTGAACGACTTTTTCCAGCCAACCAATCAATACGCCAGTTACGTCTGATCGCCGATGAAGCGCTGTTGGATAAATACGGTTTCACAGGTTTACTTGACGACATCAACAACGATCACTCTGCCAGTCATTTGTTCTTCGGCAAGCACAACGGTGCCACCCAGAGATTGGCCAACTCGCTGGTTCATCTTCATCACCATACAGCCAATCTGCTGGATACCCAGATCGCCGCACTCAGTTTACTGTCTGAACAAACCCGGCCACTCCTCCCTCACCTAGTGCAGCGCACTGGAATCAAGTCAGATGACCAGGATCGGATACTACATGCCAGAGAGATTCTGCTAAGCCAATTTGACCGTTCGCTGACCATTGCCTACCTATGCGTGGCTGTCGGCACCAACGAATTCAAACTAAAACAGGGATTTCGAGAACTATTCGGCATCAGCCCCCATCGCATGCTGACCCAAATCCGCATGCAAAAAGCTTGGGAGTTGTTGGAAACAGGGCAGCGCGTTTCCAGCGTGGCCTATCGGGTTGGCTACCAGCACCTATCCAGCTTTAGCGCTGCTTTTGAACAGTACTATGGTAGAACACCCAAATCGGTGGCTCAGCGATCAAAATCTGACCCTTAAAATAAGGCGAGCCTTTGCGAGCGCCGCCCTGGCAGTGGATGGATTAAACAGAGCGCTAGCGAATTGTTGGCACAGAGCGTTACGTCTTTTCCAATTTGATTGCCGAGAAGGCCTTTACCCTAACTAAAGCGTCGCTGCTGGGGCGCTTTCGCGAAATGAAACTGCTGTCTCGAAAATGACCGTTAACGATGCCAGCAAGATAAGCATACAGATCACTTGGCTGAGCACCGAAAACCCATTCTGCTGACGTGCTTCCGGTGCCAGTTGCCGATAAAGTGCAGCTTTATTCATTGTTATACTCAAGCTTACCCATCACCTTATTCAATTCCATTGCACGCAAACAGCTGACACAGTCCTTACCACTAAAGACGCTTCAGCGTCAGGTCAGTATCTATGTGTTTGCCGATCAATCATGGGCGCATGCTGATCCATCAACTCCACGACCCAATCGATAAACACGCGCAGCTTGGCGCTTACATGCCGATTCGGTGGGAAAGCGACGTACATCGGCATTGGATCGAGATACCAACCATCAAATAGGCGAACCAGCTCCCCGCGAGATACGTGTTCCCTGGCCATGTAGTCAGGAAGCCACACTACGCCGAGCCCTGCTAGGCCTGCCGCAAGACCGGCATTACCGTCGTCGACCGAAATCACATAGCGCCCTTGTACGGTGACGCGCTCCCCGTTGCGGTACATGGCGTAAGGTGAATCCACCCCGGCACGGGCCCATCGGAGCCCTACAATGTAGTGAGGCGGAGCAGAGAGTTCTTGCGGGTGCAAAGGCAAACCAGCACTTTTCAGATAGCTCGGCGCTGCGTAAACGCCGATCTGAAGGTCGCCTACGCGGCGCGCCACTAATGATAAATCCGTGAGTTCTCCGCCGCGCACCACACAGTCCACGCTTTCACCTATCAGATCCACCATGCGATCACTCGCCCCCATATCGATTTGAATATCGGGATATTGAGCGTGGAAAGCAGGCAACGCTGGAATCAAGATCATGCGCGCGAAAGGGCTGGGCACGTCCACCCTTAGTCGGCCGCGAGGCAACACCGAGGCGTTGGAGAGGCTGGTTTCAGCATCATCCATATCGGCTAATAGCTTTATAACGCGCTCGTAATAGGCGGCACCGTCAGCCGTAACGTTAACCTTACGTGTGGTGCGGTTGAGCAGCTTTACACGCAGGCGCGCCTCTAGCTGTTGCACCAGTTGCGTCACGCTGGTCTTGCTCATGTGGAGCGTCTCGGCTGTCTTGGTAAAGCTGCCCGTTTCCACTACTCGGGCAAATGCCTGCATGGCGTTAAAGCGATCCATGGCTATACCATCCCCCGTGATTGTTTGAAAATTACAAATAATGTTGAACAGAATTCGCCGTTTATCCACACAAGATGGGGGCTTAAAGTAACTTCATCGTAAACAACGGGTCGGTGCCGACCTACTGATGGAGATTCACATGGCTAAGCGTGACGTTATTTTCCCCTCCGGCCGCCAAGCGCTTTATGACCAAAACACCTATTCCGCCGCCGTTCGTTCTGGCGACTTTCTGTTTGTGTCGGGCCAAGTCGGCAGTCGTGAGGACGGCTCTCCCGAGCCAGATTTTGCCGCCCAGGTGCAGCTTGCTTTCGACAACCTACAGAGAGTACTGGAAGCAGCGGGCGCAAGCTTCGAGGACATCGTTGATGTGACAAGCTTCCATACTGATCCGGAAACTCAGTTTGCCACGGTAATGGAAGCAAAGGCGCGCGCGTTCCCGGAGAAACCCTACCCGAACTGGACGGCGGTTGGTGTGACATGGCTGGCGGGTTTCGATTTTGAAATCAAAGTCATTACAAAATTACCTGAATAAGCAGGAATACTTCTCATAGGACTATGCGCTGCTAAGTAGCGGCGCTTCTAGTGGCGGCCTCGATAGACTCCTGGAAGCGCAGAACGTCGCGAGGACTTGATGGAGGCACTAACACCGCTTTCCCACCGCGCCACCAGCGGCCTCTTGGTTGATAGTGCACGGCCTTGCCGAGCCGGAATGGCTGATCGCTTTCGAGGCCGAGGCGGTACTGCTGGGATACGCCCCAGACAGCTAAATGATCGCACCACGTTTAGTAGCAACTCTGGAAAGCGACGAGGCTTGCAACTCTATCGCTCTGAATAAAGAGTTGGCGAGACCGTTATCCTAGGCCAGGGGTGGCTGGACGAACCGCCCGGGCAGTGGTTGGATTAAACTGAGTGCCAACGAACCGAGGGCACTAGCGTTTTATCTTTTCCATTGAGATTGCCGAGAATCTCCTTGCCCTAACTAAAGCGTAGTTGCTGGGGCGCTTTAGATTGATCAAAACGGAGGCTCATCACTATCAGTCCAATAAAAATCACCCCAAGCATCAGCCATGCCTGTTCAAACCCTCCCAGCATGTCTTTTATCAACCCCGCCGCGACAGGTGCTAAAGAGGCAATGAGATAGCCGATGCCCTGCACCCAAGCAGTCAGTTGGCCAGCTAGCACAGGGTCGTCTGAGTGATCCATAGTGATGATCAAGCTTAAGGGAAAAAGGCCACCAATTCCTAACCCCAACAGCGCGGTTGCCAACCAAGCCATGGTTTTAGGCATTAGCCCAAGAAGCAAAAAGCCCGTCACCGACAACAGCAGTACCAGCAATAACACCGGGCGACGGTCTTCCATTTGTTGAGCCAGTATCGGAAACGTTAGGCCAGCCATCACCTCGATGGCCGTTAGCCAACTAAGCGCCAGCCCTGCTTGCGTTTCAGACCAACCTAAATGGATAAAGGTGGGCGGAATCCAAGCAAGAAGGCAGGTATAACCCGCTGTGCCTAAACCAAAGAAAATCGCCAACGACCAAAACCGAGGCTGCCGCGCCATCGCTGAAAAAGCGATGCTAACGCTGTTGTTTTGACTAGGGGCTGGCAGTACTTGCCTGCGCATCACCCAGCCAACGAGCCCTGCAAGTGCTAAAAGCCCCCATAACGCCAAGGCGTTCTGCCAGCCAATATAGTCGCTCACTACAGGGGTAATGGCAGAGGCAAGCGCCGCGCCCCCCATAATGGAGGCAATATAGAACCCCATCACCATTGGGGTTTTCTCGCCTGCTGCCTGTTTTATCACCGCAGGAAGTGCGGCCTGGATAAACGCTATGCCAATGCCGGCGCCCAGTGCAGCTGTCCATAAACCTGCATACCCGAAGTCAAACCAATGCAACGCATCCGATAAAGCAATCGACACAAGCGCCAGAGTAATCACGCTGTTAAAGCCGATCCGCTTTGCGAGCAATGCGCTAGCAAAACACCCCAGCCCCATCGCTAATACCGGTAACGTGGTTAAAAGCGACAGCTGTGTAAATGAAAGGCTTACATCGTGACGGATTGCCTCAACCAGCGGCCCAATAGCTGCCATGGATGGCCGCAGGTTGAGCCCAATAAGAATGATCAGCAGGATCGTTCTTACCAACGGTATTGATCTCGAATTGCTATTGCGCATACCCACTGCCCACCCTTTATCGGCCATTGCTAAATAAGAATCGGCGTTTACTGTAAAACCTCAGGTTAACTTGAGGTCAAGAGAAATAATGGATCAGCGCATAGACTCTGGGGAAAGGGCATTGAGTGTGGACGAGGTGGCGAAAAGGAGCGGACTTAAGGTATCGACGATTTATGACTACGCCGCTGAAGGACTAATAACAAGCTGGAGAATTGAAGCTTCGTAGTCAGGTAGGATGTGTATTGTCTATGGCGGCCTGTCTCTTCATCAATACACATTTCATAACACAGGAGATATCAGGGCGCTTAACTTTACTGTTTCCTTATTTCTGTTTCTTCTGAAATGCATCGCTAAACGCCGCCGCTAAAATGCCAGTGGGCATGGCGATAATGCCGATACCTGCAACGGCCGTTAACCCCGCAAAGAATTTCCCTACCGCAGTTACTGGCGTGACGTCGCCATAGCCTACCGTCGTCAGCGTAGCGATACTCCACCAAAGCGCCCGGGGCACGCTACCAAACGCTTCAGGCTGAACTGCTGCCTCCACCACATAAAGACAGCAGGATGAAAACAGCAACAATAACCCAGCCACGCCTGCGCTTAACCATAGTTCGTGAGAACGAGACTGCAGCGCTTCTGCCAGCGCGGTCCATGCTTGGCTAAACCTGCCTAATCTAGCTAGCCGCAGCATGCGCGCTAAGCGCAACAGTCTCAGTAAGAACGCATTGTTCTGAGCAATAAATCCCAGAAAATACGGCAAGATCGCCAATAAATCGACCAAAGCCCAGAATGAAAACACATAGCGTAATCGCCCTTTCCAGCCGCGATAACGGGGATCTTCACCAATGGCATACAGCCGCAGCAAATACTCCACAATAAAGATCACTACAAACACAGCTTCCAACGTAGGGAAAAGATACGGTAGAAGCATCCGCAGCGTTGGTTCCGTCTCCAGAATTGCTGTCAGCGCTGCCAATAGAATCAGTACACAAATGACTTTATTGGTTACCGACAGCCCTAACTGTAAACGGACTTCTGGTGCCAACTGCCGATAGAGCGCGGCTTTTGATATTTTCATGCTTAGCAGGGCTTGTAAGTAAGTTTTAGCTTGGAAGCGACCACTATACCCCTAAAACCCCAACAACCGCTTACGCATAGGACGAATAGAGAACAGTACCAGTGCGCCTAAAGCCAACCACTCGACAGATGCAGGTAGCAGCTCCTGAACTTGGTTCGCCTGCTGAACCGGATCCCAACCTGTCATCGCCAGCCCTTGATCAAACACCCAGCCAATCAGCACCGTCACCAGCAGAATGCTGACGAGATAAACCGCTAACGCTTGGTTTCCAAACTCACGCCGCAGAATAGCCAGGGTGGCTAGGCTCGTCACAGGGCCAGCAAGTAGAAAAACTAACGCCATCCCCGGTGAAATGCCTGCCAATAGCAAGCCAGCGGCAACCGGTGTAGCTGCAGTCGCACAGATATATAAAGGAATACCAATGACCGCCATAAGGATTAGCGCCAACAAGCCACCCGAAAAACCTACCAGGGTTTCCGGCGGCACAAAGGTAACCAGCACCCCCGCCAGCAATAAACCGGCAAACATCCAACTACTAATGTCATCCAATAAATCGCTAAAGGCATACTTTAACCCTGCGATCACCCCTGTCGACTCAGTGGCATGTGCGTGAGCATGGCCATCATCAGCTCCTTTTGATGCACAGCAGCTGCTAACAGGAGTGCTTTTCGGCAGCGCTGATTGGCCAGTAAAGCCCACTAAAATGCCCGTCACTATCGCCGTTACCAAGGCTCCCAACACGCGCGCCAGCGCCATTAATGGGCCCAAGAGCACACTGGTAATGAGCATTGAATCCACCCCAACGCCGGGTGTACTAATCAGGAAAGACGTGGTTGGCCCACGGCCCGCCCCACCCCGATGCAACGCCAGTGCGGTGGGAATCGCCCCGCAGGAACACAGTGGCAACGGCATACCAATCACCGCTGCGCGTAAAATGCTGCCCAGTCCACGCCCCCCCATCCAACGCTGTAATAGATGTTCTGGCATTAAAGCCTTAATTAATCCCGCAATCACCAACCCCAGCAGCAGCCAAGGCGCGGCGCTTAACGCAATACTCAACAACTCATTAATCAAACTCATCGTCGGTTACCTGCTTGTTAGTCAAGAGAATAACGACTAGCCTAAACCCTGTAATCGTTACAGGGTCAAGCCAATGAAACGCTACTATCGTATCGGT
>NZ_JABUZF010000165.1:50560-52120 GCF_014897885.1 Halomonas sp. 3D7M
GGATGCTCGCCGGAAAGCATTCGCCATTATGAAAAGCTGGGATTACTGGCACCGCCACAGCGGGGAGAGCAAGGCTACCGGTCTTATGATCAGGCGGCATTAGAACGCATTGGCTTTATTCGCCATGGCCGTAGCCTGGGGTTAGATCTGCACAGCATTCAGGAGTTGTTAGCACTTTCCGACAACCCCGACACCGACTGCACCGCCGCCGATAATATTGCCAGCCGTCATCTAGAGCACTTAGAAGAACGCATCGCTGCCTTACAAGCACTGGCGGGGGAACTGCGCCAAGTGGTGCATCAATGCCGAGGCGGCAAGGCGGCTAACTGTCAGATCATTCAAACGCTGTATGATCACCAACCCACCTGCACCGAGCGGGGATGCGGAGAAGTGACGGCGTAAAGGCTGCCCCCTGCAATATCGCAGTTCAGTATCGTAAAAAAGGAACACCGCATGATTGAGACAAGGGAACAACTCGACGCCATTAAAAAGTCATGCTATTCGATGGTGACCAAAAGCGCAGGGATCTCAGCAGGCACCGCCATTATTCCCATACCTGGGCTGGATATCGGCTCAGACGTGGCCATCTTGATGCGCATAATTCCCAAAATTAATGCCCAGTTTGGTTTATCGCCTGAACAAATCGAAAGCCTAGATACTGAAACCAAGCTTTTTGTAATGACCGCCATTTCCAATACGGGAAGCAAGTTAGCCGGAAAATACATCACCAAGACGTTAATCATAACGCTGCTGAACAAGATGGGCGTTAAAGTTGCTGCCAAAGGTGTTTCTAAGTTTGTCCCCTTTATTGGCAGCGCTGTGGCAGGCAGTATTAGCTTTACTGCCATGAAGTACATGGGCAACAGACATATCGAGGATTGCTACAAGATTGCCTTGGCAACTCTGGAAAACAAGCAGCTACCTCCAGTGGCAGAGCCTGCGACCTTTATCCCTGCCGACCACCCTGCTAATTCCCATTAGCAGGTAGCGTACGGCCTGACAGAGTAGTTTCCACCTTGAGACAGCGATTAACACGCCTAGAAGAAGTTACAGTGTCATCTATGGACTGGAACTAGGGCTATATCGTTGGCCTGCATGAGTATTCCCCATGAGCAGCAAGCTTAGTACGCCAAAACAGGCGAGCCCTGCCAACAACATGGCCAAATGAAAACCACTTTCCATCGCGCGGGTAAAAAGGTCTTGAAGAGCGATTGAGGTGTTGGGGAATACGTGCTGAGTAATAGCCTCGCGCGCAATCTGTTCCACACGACCCACTCCTTTCTCAACTCCTCTCTCAACTACGGCAGAAGCAGAGGCAAAAACATGAATTGCCCGCTCACTCATTAATGTACCAAGCAGCGCAATACCAATTGTCATGCCAGCTTGGCGGAGTGCATTCATTGTTGCAGAGGCGGCTCCCGATAGTTCAGCCGATGCCAGGCTCATCACGGCAATGCTAGTGGCAGGAACTGCCAGCCCCACCCCGATACCGAGTAACGCAAACCATCCCCCCACAATCCAGTAAGGTGTTTGTGCCGTAAGCGTTCATTCCAAGGCGTT
>NZ_JABUZF010000163.1:0-7943 GCF_014897885.1 Halomonas sp. 3D7M
CGCTAGCTTTATTTTGCCTCTGCGATCACTGGGGTAGGCACCAACTGCTTATCCCGGCTGATCCAGATGGCTAGCAGAATGGCGGGTAAACCGAGCAGAGTGGCCACTATGAAGAAAGTGGCGTATCCCTGAGCCGTGACAACCAGCCCGCCAAAACCGCTCAGAAACTTCCCTGGTAACGTCATTAGCGACGAAAACAGTGCGTATTGGGTGGCGGTATAAGCCCGCGACGTTAAGCTGGAAAGAAACGCAATAAAGACAGCGCTGGCTAAGCCATTGGCAAGATTATCGCCAATAATGGTGACGACCAGCATAGGGAGTTGGTTGCCTATCAATGCTAATGCGGCAAACAGCAGGTTGGTCACCATGACAAAGCCTGCGCCAATGATCAGCAGTGGCCCAATGCCGTAGCGAGCAACCAGCAAGCCGCCAAGAATGCCCCCTGTTATACTCATGGCAATACCAAAAATATTGGTGACGTTGGCGATGGTGGCCAGTGAAAAGCCTAAATCGATATACAGCGGATTTGCCATAGAGGCCATGGCAAGGTCGCTAATTCGGAACACCGCGATAAACACTAAAATGCCCAACGCCTTCACCCCATAGCGGTGGAAGAAGTCGGTAAAAGGGCACACAATGGCACCAATCACCCAAGCACCTAGACGTCGCAAAGCTTTCGGTTGGCCACGGCTGGCACGAATGAAGGCGCGTACCTTGGGTTCGTGAATGAGCTGAACCGTCAGCGAGGCGCGCTTTGGTTCAGGTCGAATCAGCACGGTGAGCACGCCAATGCCCACAAGCGCCGCCATACACAGATACGCTGCGTTCCAGGAAATCGCTGATGCCACATACAGCGCCCCGGCACCTGCCGCTAATAGCCCCCCGCGGTAACCGATAATGTAAGTAGAGGCCATCGCTGCTTGTACATCGTCATCCGCGGATTCGATGCGATACGCGTCGATGGCGATATCCTGGGTGGCCGAGCCAAAGGCTATCAGCAGCGCAAAGGCTGCTACCCAGCCTAGGTTGCCTACGGGACTGACTCCCGCTAAGCCCATCAACCCTGCCGCAATCATCCCCTGGGCAAGCAGCATCCAGCCACGCCGCTGGCCAAACGTGCGGGTTAAGATCGGCAGGGCAAGTCGGTCAACGATAGGTGCCCAAAAAAACTTGATTGAGTAGAGCATGCCAATCCAGGCGAAGAAGCCAATGGCGGCCACTTCAACGCCGTCACTGCGTAGCCATGCAGAGAGAGTGGAAAACACTAGCAAAAAAGGTAAGCCTGCTGAAAAACCTAGAAACAGCATGGTGATGACAGGTGCACGACAGTAAATACCTAACGCATCCAGCCAGCTGCGCTGGGGAGTAGGGGTGGGCATATTGGTTAACACTCCAGGAAAGAAAACGTCTGCATCGAGGCCCGCTAAAAACCGCTCAGTGGTAGACTAGGCCTGATATCCATGACAAAGCCGATAGCTTACCGGAGAGGAGTTTTCAATGTCGATTACAGCCCATCAAGTAGTCACTTTACACTACGTGTTAAGCGATGTGCTTAGCGATGGCAGTACCCGCGTGCTAGATGACTCCAACGCACGTGATAAGCCCTTAGAGTACCTCCATGGACACGATAATATTTTGCCCGGTTTAGAGAGTGCTCTGGAAGATAAAGCCGCTGGAGATGAGCTGCGTGTCACGCTTGCGCCTGCTGATGCCTACGGCATCCGTAATGAAGACTTGGTGCAACAGGTGAGTCGTGGGTCGTTTGGCAGCGCAGCGCTTGAACCCGGTAGCCGTTTCCAAACAGAAGGTGAAGCAGGCCCGCAAATTGTCACGGTGGTTAGTGTTGATGGGGACATGGTGACGGTCGATACAAATCATCCGCTGGCAGGCCATACGCTTCGCTATCAAGTCAACGTGCTGGAGGTGCGTGATGCAACCCGTGCAGAGCTGGCGAAAGGCCACCCTCTACCGCCGGGAACCGAACACAGCAAAGTAGAAGATCGAAAAGTGCTTTAGCAGCAAGTTTTAGGGGCTTTAAGTTTCACAGACTTTAAGTTTCACAGGCCTTAAATCTTCAGCGTGCTCAAAATTGACAGTGTATTTTAAAGCTGCAGCGTATTTTAAGCGTTAAAAACTGACCCATATCAAGTTCCTGATGGGCCGCAAATAACCCCGCTGAAAAGCTTGACCCAGGTCAGCTTCCTGCCGCGATTAACGCACTAGGATGGTGTCATACATCACGGCAGGAGGGGATCACCATGTATTGGGATGATGCTGTTATTTTCGGTCTAGTTACTGTCGCGTTAATGATTGCTTTCATGGTTGGTTGGGTAGGTTTTATTGTACGCGACCACCTCCGTAAGGATGAACGTAAAAAGCATTAACGCCGTTGTGGTGACCGTCGTCAGGGGAGGGAGCTTGCTTTTAACAGCGAGCTTCCTGTTGCCGGCCCAGTTGGGTCGGCTTTTTTATTAATTAAAACTATGTTTTCGAGTATTCGCATTAATCGTCTGGTAAAGTACCTAGTTGTACAATAAGGCATTGTACCGCAAGGAAGCCATTTGCCATGAATGCTGCTAATTCAATCGTTGCCATACGCTGTTGCGCTCATCATTATCCCAAAGCTAGTGTTGCCTGTATTCTTCTATTACTTAGCTGGCTATCAGTGCCGGTCTATGCTCAAGCATTAAGCGTCATTAATGGTGAAAAAACCACAGCACTCTCTCTTAATGAGTTACGTCAACAATCTACGATTACCTCGCCAGTATTTGATCCTTTTCAAGGCCGAGAACTAGAGATGCATGGGCTTGAATTCCGTCGCTTTCTCATTAATCAGTTTGGCGAAGTTCCTCCCGCATTGCACTTTACGACATGGGATGATTACGAAGTGACGTTAGATGGCTGGGATGATCCTAAGTGGTTAATGGTCACGGCAGAGAGTGGAGAGCCACTTACATTGCGTTCGCGGGGGCCATTGCGGCTGGTTGATCTGGCTTATAATGATCAGCGTGATATCAAGAGCCTGCGTGAGTTCAACGACTGGATATGGATGATTCGAAGTATTGAGGCCCGTTGGTGATCATTGAGCCGCCGCCTTCTCCACCTGCCGTACCACTGCCACCCCCCGTTCCTTTCGCTAGGAAGCGCCGCTATGTAACGTGGTTATCATTGAGCCTCATGAGTTTTATGGCATTGATGGTAGTTATTGTTTATGAGGCGCGCTGGGTATATCCCGAAATACAGGCTTACTTCAGCCAGACAGGCAATTTGACAGGGCAGCAATTGGCTACCAGGTCTCGGGCATATTTACAGCTCGCCCAACAACATTTGTTAAGCGAACAGCCCTTTGACGATGAACAGCGACAAACGGTTAGGCTTAATCTCGATCTTGCCTATGGGCTAATTGATGTCGAGGTATATCGTCAAAGGTACAGCTGTACCCAGCCGAGTTTACAAACCCTCAATTTACTAACAGAGCGCCTTACAGAAACTACCGTGACACCGTTTGATGCTGCAGCTGAACTGTTGGGCCCAATTGATTGTTTAACGAACATTGAGATGAATCAGCTCGACCTGCGTGGTATGGCAATTAATGAGTTTTCCGAAAGCACCCGACGGTATAATCAGATTCTCACCTATTCGAGCATGGTGATTTTTGCACTAGGGCTGCTGTTTTGGGTAATGCATGAGCGTCAGTTACGGCGTACAGAGCGTGCGACTAAGCAAACCATAGCCTGGATGCAGCATGCGATGCGTGATCCGCTGACGGGGATAGGTAACCGCAGTGCGCTGCATCAGGATGTCGCTACCAAAGAAGGGGCTGCGCTTGCTTTGATCTTGGTCGATATCGACTTCTTTAAGCAGTACAACGATTCATTGGGACATCCTGAGGGGGATCAACTGTTACGGCGCTTAGCCAGTCTGCTGAAATATGTACTGGGAGCAGAGGCAAAACTATACCGATTAGGCGGGGATGAGTTTGCCGCAGTATTGCCTTGTGATGATGATGCGTTATTGATTGGCTACTGTGATCAATTAACGTCTGTTTTAGAGCAGGCTGATTTCAAACACCCCGCGCACCCGCACAATGAAAGGGTCACCTTGAGTATTGGGGCAGTATGCTTTACCGCAGGGGATGCGACCTTTCCAAGTGCCTATAAAGCTGCTGATAAGGCGCTTTACCGAGTAAAGAGCGCCGGCCGTAATGGTTGGCAAATTACTGCAGCTGCATAATGTTTCCACAAAACGCTGAGTGTAGTTAAAAAAAGTAAACAATGGGAAAGTGACGCTCAGCCGGTGGTTTGCTGTGTGCTTCGAGGCTAGGATTGTTTTTAAAACAGTGTTTCATAACCTTTCTAGCGATTAATCCGGAGTGCTGATATGAGCAATGAAGCCGATTCCCTGCTGAGTAAACGGCGTTCACGACGTCAAGTGCTAGCAAGTTTAGGGCTTGGTGCCGCTGCACTTTACGTGGCCCCTACGCTGTTTTCCATGGGGCAAGCTGAAGCGCGTGAACATCACCATTCCCGTTCACGTTATTCAAGACATAGCTATTCAAGGCCAAGCTATTCAAGACCCCATTATTCTAAACCCAGGCATTCACGTCCCCATCATTCACGTCCTTACTACGCTCGCCCACAGCGCTCCCGCTGGGATGGAGACGCTGTGATTGAGATTCGCATAAGCCGCTTATTACCTCGCTGGTAAGGGGTGGGTGCCGTGTCTACCACTTCGATTGCTGTCGATTATGCGTTGGAAAATGTTGGCCCTTGCATACGCTTGATTGATGCAGAGCGGCTACTGCCAGTGATTCATCAAGCCATGCCAGGCTGGCGGCTAACGCCCTGTGAGGCTCAACAGCACGCACCCTCTATTTGTGTTTGGCGGCATCCTAATGGTTACTGGCAGGAAGCGCCGGCCCTGCCGGGAGGCATGTTATTAGATACACCTGCAGGAACCGCATGCAGCGTGATTGCTGATTTAGCGGGGGCTTATCTTCGACATCATCCTGAGCATATTGGGCTTCACTGTGGGGCGGTAGAGGTTAATCAACAGCTAGTAATATTTCCGGATAGTCATCGGGCGGGTAAAAGTACGCTCACGGCGGCGTTCGCCGCGGCAGGTTATCGGGTGTTTGGCGATGATGTGCTGGCACTCAATAGTTGTGGTGAAGGGATAGCGCTGGGCGTTGCACCTAGACTGCGCTTGCCGTTGCCAGAGACCCTTGCGCCGGAGTTTCATCAGTTTGTTGCTAACCACCTAGGGCCTCATGATGATCGCTATGGCTACCTGGCGTTAAACGAGCAGCAGCTGGCATCGCATGGAGTGCGTTGTCCGCTAGGCGCCGTACTGCTTATTGAGCGCGATGAATCGCTCAGTGAGCCACAGCTGGTTCGTCTGCAGCCGGGAGATGGGTTATGGCAGTTGTTGCAGCAGAATTTCGCTGAGCATGAGTCGGATCAAACCTTGATTGAGCGTTTTTTGCCACTCTTAAAAGATTTACCGTGTTTTTTAATGCGTTACCGAGATGCTTACGAAGCGGCAACGTGGCTAGCAACTGAGATAAATAGCGATGGATTTCTTGACGGTGCTGTGGCGACGAGTCCGTGTCGTCGTCAAACTGAGTCGGAGGCGTTCAAACAGCGCCAGGTGCTGGCAGCAAACGACACGCGCAGGTGGCAAATCAGCCCGGTGGCTCACGAGTTTCCATTGGGTGAAGAGCTGTTCGTCATTGCTAAAGAGGGCGGCGAAATCCATCGTTTGAATGTGACGAGTAGAGCCGTGTGGGCACTGCTGCAGCATGAGGCTCTATGCCAAGATGAAATTATTGATACCTTGATGGCTTTTTTTGTTGGCGCTAGCAGGCAAAGTATCAAGCGAGATATCTGCCAGTTATTGGGCCAATTAGTCAGCTTGGGATTAGTGCAGCCTGTCGCCGATTAGCGCTGGCACTGGCGAGGCACCCCAACTGATGATGCCTGCCAGTGTCTCTTTTATTGGCCACGATGCAGTTCTAGTCGTGGCCGTTATAAACGGTTAGGCGCTGATCAGTCCTGCTTTTTCGCGTAGGAAATCAACAATTGTGTCAGCCGGAACCATGGTCGCTTCGCTATCCCTGCGGCCTTTGTATTCCAGTTCGCCGTTATCCAAACCACGATCACCAATCACTAAACGGTGAGGCACACCCATAAGCTCCAGGTCTGCAAACTTGACGCCGGGACGCGTGTCGCGGTCATCAAGCAACACGTCTAAGCCAGCCGCTGTTAGCGCTTGATAGAGACGTTCGGACTCTTCGCGCACACGTTGTGATTTGTGGGCATTCATCGGCACCAACGCTACTTGGAACGGTGCGATAGCGTTTGGCCAGATAATGCCTGAATCATCATGGTTTTGCTCAATGGCGGCAGCGACCACACGGGTAACACCGATGCCATAGCAGCCCATCCACGGATGGCTGGTTTTGCCGTTGTCGCCCAGCACCGTCGCGTTCATTGCTTCGGAGTACTTTTGTCCAAGCTGGAAGACGTGGCCTACTTCAATACCACGTTTGATAGACAGCGTGCCTTTGCCGTCCGGCGACGGGTCACCTTCGGCAACGTTACGTAGATCGGCAACTTGGGGCAGCGCCACGTCACGCCCCCAGTTAATGCCGAAGTAGTGCTTGCCATCGATGTTTGCGCCCGCACCAAAGTCACTCATAAGCGCCACGCTGTGATCAATAATGATCGGCATGTTTAGGCCAACGGGGCCAAGTGAGCCTGGGCCAGCGCCAACCACGGCGCGGATTTCTTCTTCGTTCGCCATGGTGAGCGGAGCGGCTACCTGGGGCAGGTTTTCAGCTTTGACTTCATTAAGCTCATGATCACCACGGATTAGCAGGGCAATCAAACCACCTTCAGCGGCATGCACCATGAGTGTCTTGATGGTTTTCTCAATCGGCAGGCCATGCTGCTCTACCAGGGCGGCAATTGTCTTAGCGTTGGGCGTATCGACCAGATGCATCTCTTCGCTGGGGGCTGCACGCTCGGCGTTGCTGCCTAGCGGCGCGGGCAGAGCCTCAGCTTTTTCCATATTAGCGGCGTAATCGGAGGCGTTAGAGAACACAATATCATCTTCGCCTGATTCCGCCAGCACGTGGAATTCATGAGAACCCGTGCCGCCAATCGAGCCGTTATCAGCAATCACAGGACGGAAATCGAGACCCAGGCGAGTGAAGATGCGTGTATAGGCATCATACATCGTCTGGTAAGTCTCTTTGAGGGAGGCTTCGTCCAGGTGGAAGGAGTAAGCATCCTTCATAATGAATTCCCGAGAACGCATCACCCCAAAGCGCGGGCGAATCTCGTCACGGAACTTAGTTTGGATTTGGTAAAAATTAACCGGCAGTTGCTTGTAGCTGGCAATCTCTTTGCGCACCAAATCAGTAATGACTTCCTCATGGGTCGGGCCTACGCAGTAGTCACGCTCGTGGCGATCTTTCAGGCGTAGTAGCTCCGGGCCGTACTGCTCCCAACGGCCAGACTCTTGCCATAGGTCAGCGGGTTGCACGGCGGGCATTAATACTTCCTGAGCGCCGGCACGGTTCATCTCTTCGCGGACAATGGCTTCAACCTTACGCAGCGTGCGTAGGCCAAGCGGCAGCCACGTATAGAGGCCAGAGGTAAGACGACGGATCATACCGGCGCGCAGCATTAACTGGTGGCTGATGACTTCAGCGTCGGCCGGGGTTTCTTTTAATGTCGCAATCAATAATTGGCTGGCGCGCATGGGCGTGAGCATTCCTTGTTGGTAGGGGTGATGCTTAATCGTTTAGTAATGTAGCGCTTAAACTAGCGCTGAATGCGGCATTGTACGGCTAAGCGAGTAAGGCGGCAAAACCCTACGTTAACAGCTTGGCGTGTGCTGGTAAGCAAATGTGTTAAACTTGCCCGGTTTTGTGGCTC